>CAZMKY010000198.1:0-1647 GCA_964566835.1 uncultured Rhodobacterales bacterium | reverse complement strand
GCGCAGGACTGCATCGTTCGCATGAAGGACTGTGGCACCGAGAACGCGATCACGGCCGAAGCCGCGGTCAACGACGGCGAAGTCGTTGCCCCGCTGAGCGAGCGTGTTCTGGGTCGTGTGGCCGCTGAAGACGTTCTGAAGCCGGGCACGGATGAAGTGCTGGTCGCCAAGAACGAGCTGATCGACGAACGCAAAGCGGACGCGATTGAGCAGGCTGGCGTCGCCACGATGCGCATGCGTTCGCCGCTGACGTGTGAAGCGGAAGAAGGCGTCTGCGCCATGTGCTATGGCCGTGACCTTGCGCGCGGTACTCTGGTGAACCAGGGCGAAGCTGTCGGTATCATCGCCGCACAGTCGATTGGTGAACCCGGCACGCAGCTGACGATGCGGACGTTCCACATCGGCGGTATTGCACAAGGTGGTCAGCAGTCGTTCCTCGAAGCTTCGGCAGAGGGCCAGATCGTCTTCCACAACGCCAATCTTCTGGAAAACGAAGCGGGCGAGAAGATCGTTATGGGCCGCAACATGCAGCTTGCGATCGTGGACGAGAACGGCACCGAACGCGCCAGCCACAAGCTGGGTTATGGCACCAAGGTGTTCCCGAACGAAGGCGACACCGTCGCACGCGGCGACAAGCTGTTCGAATGGGACCCCTATACCCTGCCGATCATTGCCGAGAAGTCGGGTGTCGGCCGCTTTGTTGACCTTGTGTCGGGCATCTCTGTCCGGGACGAGACCGATGACGCGACAGGCATGACCCAGAAGATCGTCAGCGACTGGCGTTCGGTACCGAAGGGCGGCGACCTGAAGCCTGAAATCATCCTCGTGGGTGACGATGGCGAACCGGTTCGCAACGACGCAGGCAACCCGATCACCTATCCGATGTCCGTGGACGCCATCCTCTCGATCGAGGACGGTGCTCAGGTCAAGGCCGGTGACGTTGTTGCACGTATCCCGCGTGAAGGCGCAAAGACGAAGGACATCACCGGTGGTCTGCCGCGTGTGGCCGAACTCTTTGAAGCGCGTCGTCCGAAGGACCACGCCATCATCGCCGAGATCGACGGCTACGTGAAATTCGGACGCGACTACAAGAACAAGCGCCGGATTGCGATCGAGCCTGCTGACGAGACCATGGAAACGGTCGAGTACATGGTGCCGAAGGGCAAGCACATCCCCGTGGCTGAAGGCGACTTCGTCAAGAAGGGCGACTACATCATGGACGGCAACCCGGCGCCGCACGACATCCTGTCAGTCATGGGTGTCGAAGCGCTGGCCGACTACATGATCGACGAGGTGCAGGAGGTCTATCGTCTGCAGGGCGTGAAGATCAACGACAAGCACATCGAAGTCATCGTGCGCCAGATGCTCCAGAAGTGGGAGATCCTCGACAGCGGGGAGACGACGCTTCTGAAGGGCGAGCATGTCGACAAGGCCGAGTTCGATGCAGCGAACGAAAAGGCGCTGGCCGACGGCCGCCGCCCGGCCGACGGCGAGCCGATCCTCCTGGGCATCACCAAGGCGTCGCTGCAGACCCGCAGCTTCATCTCGGCGGCCTCGTTCCAGGAGACGACGCGCGTGCTGACGGAAGCCTCGGTGCAGGGCAAGAAAGACAAGCTTGTCGGCCTGAAGGAAAACGTCATCGTGGGC
>CAZMKY010000197.1:0-2515 GCA_964566835.1 uncultured Rhodobacterales bacterium | reverse complement strand
CAACTCTTCGCGCGCCAAGGTTCCGATGGCCTTTATGGTCTCACCCTTCTTGCCAAGAACGATGCCTTTGTGTCCGTCGCGCGCGACATAGACCATTTGGTCAATCCGAACCGACCCGTCGGGGCGGTCTTCCCAGCCTTCGGTTTCCACGGTCAACTGGTAGGGCAGTTCCTGATGAAGCCGAAGCGTCAGCTTCTCACGTGTCATCTCGGCCGCCAGCATGCGCATCGGCAGGTCGGCGATCTGATCTTCCGGGTATAGCCAAGGACCTTCTGGCAGGCTTTCTGCCAGCCAACGGCGCAGATCTTCGACACCGTAGCCTTTCTCGGCTGAAATCATGAAGGTCTGGGCAAAATTGAAGCGCTGGTTCAGGTCTTCGGTCAGGCCCAGCAGCACCTTGCGTTCGACGCGGTCGATCTTGTTGATCGCCAATGCGATGCGCCCTGCGCCAAGTTCAGGCAAGCGTTCGAGGATCGCTTCGACACCCGGCGTCACGCCCCGATGCGCTTCGACCATCAAAACGACAATGTCGGCGTCTGCTGCCCCGCCCCAGGCCGCTGCCACCATCGCACGGTCCAGCCGCCGCCGTGGACGGAACAGTCCGGGTGTGTCGACAAAGACGATCTGGCTGTCCCCTTCCAGCGCGACGCCGCGAATGCGGGCGCGTGTCGTCTGCACCTTGTGCGTGACGATAGACACCTTTGCACCGACCATAAGATTGGTCAGCGTGGATTTGCCCGCATTGGGCTCTCCGATCAGCGCGACGAAACCTGCGCGTGTGGTCATCCGGCTCTCCTCAGATATCGCGCTGCCATAGCTCAGAGAGACCCTGCTGACCAGTGCGCGTCGCTGTCCAAGTGTGCCACCGGGCGCGTCCAAGCGCCGCTCAGCCCTTGGGTGCGACCTGTTCCAGCAGCGTTCTGGCCGCCATTTGCTCTGCCAGCCGCTTCGACCGGGCTTCAGCCTTGGCGCTTTTGCCGTCAGCCAGTTTGACTTCGACAGTGAACATTGGCGCGTGGTCTGGTCCGCTGCGTCCCACTTCGCTGTAGATCGGTGTGGGCTGGCCACGGCCTTGGGCCCACTCCTGCAAGGCAGATTTGGGGTCCCGCGCGTCGTCCTCGACGGTGTCGATACGCTCCCTCCAATGCTTCAGCACAACGCGGCGCGCCGCGTCCATCCCGCCATCACGGTAGACAGCGGCCAAAACCGCCTCCATCGCATCCGCCAAAAGTGCGTCTTTCCGCCGCCCGCCGGTCTTCATCTCGGATCGGCCAAGTTTCAGGACCGCGCCCAAGTCGATCTCGCGCGCGACGGCGGCGCAGGTTTCCTTGCGCACCAAGGCGTTGAACCGCGGCGCAAGCTGGCCTTCGCTGGCGCTTCGGTCGGCATCGAACAGCGCTTCGGCAATGACGAGGCCCAGAACGCGGTCGCCAAGGAATTCCAGCCGCTGGTTGTCGGGCCGCGTTTCCGACGCGATGGAGCCGTGTGTCAGCGCCCGCACAAGCAGTTCCGCATCGCCAAAGTCGTGACCAAGGCGGTCCGCGAAGTCTTTCAGATCAGCGCCCAGTTTCATTGGCTGATGTCCTTCCAGAACCGATCCCGTCGCCAGGCAGACGGATCCAACCACTGACCAAGCCGCGCTGAGACCGCGATGCGGCTTACCACGCCCACCACCTCTTCGGTGCTGATGATCCCGTGACCGCCGCCATCGCGGTCCAACCGGCTGTCGAGGCTGTTGTCACGGTGGTCACCGAGCAAATAGAACCCGTCTTCCGGGATCAGTCTGGGAATGGTCGTGTCAAGCTGCGCAATGTTTCCCGCGTCCAGCGTCTGGTAGCGCACGCCATTCGGAAGAACTTCCTCAATCATCGTGCAATCGACGGCGGCGGAACAAAACCCACCGGGTTCCCAGATTGCATCCGGGTTGGTGTAGGGCCCGGTGGTGAACTGATCGACAAAAGCGCCGTTCAACAAGACAGCACCTTCCAACATGCCGACCAGATCGCCCGGCATCCCAACAGCGCGTGCCACATATTGTGTCATTGCGCCGTCCTGCCGCGCGAATTCGTAGGTGATGACATCGCCAGCTTCGGGCGCGCCGCGTGTCACAATGATATAATCGCCTGGCAGCAACGTTGGTGCCATAGAGGACGAAATCACATTCAGGGGCGCCCAGTAGAGACGCGAGACACCAAAAGCGGCGCCCAGAATAACCAGAACGGCGGCCAGCCGATGGCGCAGCAATGGACGTGGGCGCGCGCGCGACGGCTCACGCCCTGGCAAAAACCCAACCAGAACGACCACGGGCAAGGAGAAGACATAGAACAAAAGCGCCCAGATCCCGCTCCTGCCGGCATCGTGCAAACGCCGTGACGTCAGCGCAAGCATCGGTGCCGAAACAAGGGTCGTGGTCGCGATCACGACGCCTTTGGCCCAGATGCCGACCTGACCAAATTCCGTTATGGCAGATGCGGCAAGCAGGCTGGCCAGCCAGACCAGCGCATAGATTCCAAAG
>CAZMKY010000196.1:0-15916 GCA_964566835.1 uncultured Rhodobacterales bacterium | reverse complement strand
GCAACCTGAGTTTTGGTGGCAGCTTCTCGGATGATACGGGCTTTGCTGTTGCGGTCGGTTTCTCGGAACGGAATTTCCTTGGACGGGGACAATCGGTGTCCTTGGACATTCAAACCGGATCCGAGAATGCCACATCCAGCTTGCGCATCGTGGAGCCAGCTTTCCTCGGTCGCGATCTGACGCTGAGCTTCTCGGCGCGCTATGCCACGACCGAGTTCGACAATGCGACATTCACCACAGAAGCCGCATCCATCACGCCGGGCCTCGGTTTCCCATTGGGCGACACCTCCCGTTTGTTTGTCTACTACGAGTTTGGCTTTGAAGATCTGAAGAACGTCTCGGCCGACGCATCGCCCATTCTTGCCGCCGAAGCCGGCGAAGAAACGAAAAGCGCGATCGGCTATCGCTACACCTACAACACCATTTCCGGCGGCCTGAACCCGAATGCGGGCATCCGCTTGGAGTTCAGCCAGGAATTGGCTGGGCTGGGTGGAGACGTCGAATATCTGCGGACAACTGCGCGCGGCGTCGCACAGCGCGATATCTTCAACGAAGAAGTCACAATCCGCGCGATCCTCGAAGGCGGTGTTATCAAGAGCTTCGGAAGCAACGGCACCCGGGTCACGGATCGCTTCTTCCTGAATGGCCGTCAGTTGCGCGGTTTCGCCTCGCGCGGTGTTGGTCCGCGTGACACTGGTGCGGTTGAATCTGACGTCCTCGGGGGCAATCAGTATATCTCGGCCCGGTTCGAAGCGGATTTCCCGCTTGGCTTGCCAGAGGAATATGGGATCAGCGGCGGCATATTCGCTGACTTCGCATCGGTTTGGGGGCTGGACAATACGGCCGGCGCAGCCGTTGTAGATGACAGTTTTGAACTTCGTTCTTCGATCGGTGTCTCCGTCTTTTGGGATACGCCGATCGGGCCGCTTCGCCTGAACTTCGCGCGCCCGATCGACAAGAATCCGCTTGATGAAGAAAACACGTTCGACATCACCATCTCGACCCAGTTCTAAGATGTTGCGGCTGCTCTCAGCCGGGTGTCTTGCGCTCTGCCTGGCGGGCCCTGTGGCGGCGCAACAGACCTCGGTTGAGGTTCCTCCACCTGTCTTGACGATTGATCAGGACCGGCTCTTTGCTGAAACGCGGATAGGAGCCGAGGCCCTGGCCGCCTTCGAGGCGGACGCAGAGGTTCTTGCCGCTGAGAATGCCGCCATTGAGGAAGAGCTCATCGCGCAAGAACTTGCTCTGACGGAAGAGCGTTCGACGCTGGAACCCGAGGCATTCAAGGAAAAGGCGGATGCTTTCGACCAACGTGTTCGACAACTGCGGTCCGAACAGGACGAAAAGGCGCGCAACCTGAACCAAAGCCGGGATGCGGCGCGGCAGGCGTTTTTTAACGAGGTCGCGGGCGTCATATCCGGCATTGTAAGAGAGCGTGGCGCGTTGATGGTGCTGGATCGGCGGGATGTTTTCTTGTCGGCGGATTCAATCGACATCACCGAAGAAGCGATCCGACGCGTGAACCGGATGGAAGACACCGAGTAGGGCAGGCTTGCTCTGACCCGGTGCGCTTGCTAGGCCATGCGGAACCAAGGAAAGGGTTCAAATGACTGATCTGAAGTCGGCCGATATTGATCTGATTCAGCGTATCATTCCACACCGGTATCCATTTTTGCTTGTCGACCGCGTCATCGATATCGACGGCACGCAGTCTGGCATCGGCATCAAGAACGTCACGATGAACGAACCTCAGTTCACCGGCCACTTCCCCGGAATGCCTGTTTTTCCGGGTGTTTTGCAGATCGAAGCCATGGCGCAGACCGCTGCGGTTATTGCTGGTGTCGGGCTGGACCTCGCGGATAAGAATTTCGGCGTCTACTTCATGGCCATTGAAAGCAGCAAGTTTCGTCGCAAGGTCGTCCCAGGCGACCAACTGATGATGCATGTCGAGACCAAGCGCGGCGGCGGGAAAGTCTGGAAGTTCGCCGGACGTGCCACGGTCGACGGGCAAGTGGCGTGCGAGACAGAATTCACCGCCATGATGGATCTTCCGAAGTGAGCATTTCTCCTTCGGCAGATATTCATAGTTCGGCCATTGTCGAAGAAGGCGCGGTCATTGGCGACGGCACCGTCGTTGGACCGTTCTCTCTGGTCGGGGCCGATGTGCGTCTCGGAGCCAACGTCGTTCTGAAAAGTCACGTCGTGGTAACGGGCGTGACCTCGATTGACGACGAGACGGTGGTTTTCCCGGGCGCTGTGATTGGTGAAATCCCCCAGGATTTGAAGTTCAATGGCGAAGTCACACGCCTGATCGTCGGCAAGCGCAATCGCATCCGTGAAGGCGTCACGATGAACTCCGGCACCGAAGGCGGCGGCGGCGAAACCCGCGTTGGCGATGATTGTCTTTTCATGACGGGCGCGCATGTGGCGCATGACGCTATTGTTGGAAACCGTGTGATTGTTGCAAACCAAGGCGCGATTGCCGGTCACTGTGTCATTGAAGATGACGTCATAATCGGCGGCCTGTCCGGCATTCATCAGTGGGTGCGCGTGGGGCACGGTGCGATCATCGGCGCTGTCACAATGGTGACGAACGATGTGATCCCTTACGGATTGGTTCAAGGCCCGCGCGGCAAGCTGGATGGATTGAACCTTGTTGGCCTGAAACGGCGTGGCGTCGCGCGGAGCGATATCACAGCGCTTCGAGCGGCCTTTCAGATGCTGGCGCAAGGCGAAGGCAATTTCGCAGAGCGGGCAGAGCGGCTTGGCCAAGAAACCGAAAGCCAGTATGTGCGCGAAATCGTGGATTTCATCACGGCAAGCAGCGACCGCCATTTCCTCGTTCCGGGAAGCTAGGACATGCTGGGATTGGTTGCAGGACGCGGGTTGCTGCCATTGGCCGTGGTCGAGGCCGCCGCTGAAGATGTCAAAGTCGCAGCACTTTCGGGATTTGATCCAACAGGGATTACGCCAGATCTGAGTTTCCGGCTGGAGACGTTGGGCAGCTTGCCGCGACGGCTGAAGGAACTCGGCGTTACGAAAGTCTGTTTTGCAGGCGGGATAGAGCGCCCTGCAGTGGACCCTTCCGCAATTGATGCCGAGACTTTGCCACTGGTCCCCCGGATCATGGCGGCGCTGCAAGCGGGCGACGATGCAGCCCTGCGTGAACTTATGACCATCTTTGAGGAAGCGGGTTTGCCCGTCGTCGCAGCAACGGAAATCGCAAGGGACCTGCTGCCACAACCGGGCGTTTTGACCAAAACCGGCCCAAGCGAGGGCGACGAAGCCGACGCGCGGCGCGGGGCAGAAGTTGTTGTGGCGATGGGGGCGGCGGATATCGGACAGTCCTGCGCCATTCTGAAGGGGCAGGTCCTGGCCACTGAAGGCGTCTTCGGCACGGATTGGATGTTGGCGTCACTGGCCGCACGACCTGACGCGAGCGGAGGGATACTCTACAAGGCGCCAAAGCCAGATCAGGACCGTCGTGCAGATTTGCCGGTCATTGGACCCGACACCGTTGCCGCGGTCCGGGCTGCCGGGTTGGGTGGGATTGTCTTGGAAGCGGGTGGCGTGATGATACTCGACCGCGAAACGACACTTCGACTTGCTGACGAAGCTGACGTTTTTGTGTGGGTCCGCACCTCATGAAAAGGGTGCGGCGGTGAAAGTCTTCGCTGTTGCAGGCGAGGCCTCGGGTGATCGCCTGGGCGGGGCCTTGTTCCGCGGCTTGAAGGAACGGCTTGGGACAGACGATGTCAGCTTTCTGGGGGTTGGTGGAGGCTTGATGTCTGCCGAGGGGCTGACGTCACAATTTCCGATGCATGAACTCAGCGTTATGGGTATTGCAGAAGTCTTGCCGAAGTATCCTGCACTCAGGCGCCGCATGGTAGAGACCGCCGAGGCTGTTGTTGCCGCCGAACCGGACGTTCTGGTCACAATCGACAGCCCGGATTTCGGCCTTCGGGTTGCCAAGCGTGCCAAGGCTGCATGGCCAAGTCTTCGGACGGTCCACTATGTGGCTCCTTCAGTCTGGGCCTGGCGTCCTAAGCGCGCGGCCAAGATGGCCCCGTATATTGACCAGGTGCTATGCCTCTTGCCATTTGAGCCGCCTTACATGGAGGCGCACGGCATGCGTGCGGATTTCGTGGGCCATCCCGTCACGACCGAACAGCAGGCTACAGAGGCCGAAGTGCGCGCCTTTCGGGACGAGCACGGCCTTGGAGATGCGCCGATACTCCTCTTGTTGCCGGGTTCGCGACGGAGTGAATTGTCAAAGCTTCTGCCAATCTTTGGAGCCGTGGTGCAGGCGCTGACCGACAAAGTGCCGGGTCTTCGCTGTGTCTTGCCTTGTGCGCCCGGCATCCTGAACACGTTGGAAGAAGGCGTATCCGGGTGGAACACGGCGCCGCTGATCATTGCGCCGGACCAGACCGGGCAGAAGAAGGCAGCTTTTGTCGCTGCAGACGTGGCGTTGGCGGCATCCGGGACCGTCTCGCTGGAGCTTGCAGCGGCGCACACTCCGATGGTCATAGCGTATGACATGAACTGGCTTTCATGGCAGATCATGAGCCGAGCAGCGTTGATCGATACGGTCACGTTGGTCAATCTGGTCAGCGAAACGCGCGCCGTGCCCGAATTTCTCGGACCTGCCTGTCAGCCTGCGGGCATAGCTTCCGCGCTTGAGAGTCTTCTGCACTCCGGCGATGCCCGCGCAGCGCAACTGGACGCCATGACAGCGACGATGGAACGCTTGGGTCGGGGAGGTCCGGCACCCGGACTTCGCGCGGCCGATGCCATTTTGTCGGGCCTCGGCCGCTAGAGTCGTGCCCGCACCGAAGACGCTAGTATCCGCGCCAGATCCAGCCGCCGCCGAAGATGCGCGACCCATCCGGATCGTAGAAAACACACGCCTGACCGGGTGAAATGCCTTCCTCCGCAACACTCAGTTCGACTTCCGCCTCGGTTGCCGACAGTGGACGAATGATCGCTTCGGTTGGCGGGCGGGTCGAGCGGACTTTCACCGCAAGCCGCCATTCCGGTTGGCTGTCAAATGGGGTGTCGCCCAACCAATTGATCTCTCGGACGGGCACGGTCCGGGTTGCCAGAAGTTCTTTCGGACCGACAACGACGTGCTTTGCATCCACATCGAGTTTCACGACGTAAAGCGGTTCTTCCAGACCGCCGATGCCAAGTCCGCGTCGTTGACCAATCGTGTAGTGGATGACGCCCTTGTGCTGCCCAAGGACATTTCCCGCCATATCCACGATTTCACCGGGTTCAGCCGCGCCCGGGCGCAGTTTTTCAATGACGCTGGCATAGTTGCCGTCTGGCACAAAACAGATGTCCTGGCTGTCGGGTTTGTCGGCCACCACAAGGCCATGCTTTGCCGCAAGCGTGCGCGTCTCGGCCTTTGAGGCAAGGTGTCCAAGCGGAAAGCGCAGGAAATCAAGCTGCTCTGGCGTGGTGGAGAACAGGAAATAGGACTGATCGCGGGCGGCGTCGGCGGCGGAATGTAGTTCTGCGCCGTGGCTGCCCAACTTGCGCTGGATGTAGTGGCCGGTCGCCATGCAATCCGCATCAAGGTCTTTAGCAGTCTCCAAGAGATCCTTGAATTTCACCCGCTCATTGCACCGAATACAGGGCACTGGCGTGGCACCCGCCAAGTAGCTGTCGGCAAATTCATCTATAACGGCGTCGCGGAAGACGTTTTCGTAGTCGAGCACATAATGCGGAAAGCCCATATCCTCGGCCACGCGGCGCGCGTCGTGGATATCAATGCCAGCGCAACAGGCGCCTTTCTTGGCCAAGGCAGCACCGTGATCGTAGAGCTGGAGCGTCACGCCTACGACGTCATAGCCTTCGGCCGCCAACTCCGCGGCAACGACAGAACTATCTACGCCGCCGGACATGGCCACGACGACTCGTGTCTCGGAGGGCGGCTTGGCGAAGCCAAGCGAGTTCAGTGTCTCTGTCTCGTCAAGAGCCATGGGTCAGGTCCGGTGCTTTGGAATGCGCGAAATATAGGAAAATCTTCAACACTCACAAGGTCTGCTTTCACGCACTCTTAAGCGCCCGTGGTGCAGAAGCGCACGTGGGAAAGAGTGAAGGCGAATGCCATGTATCTGAAGAAAGTGGACGGACCCCGTGCGGTGACATTGCCGGACGGCACCTTGATGACCCGTGCTGACCTGCCGGACCCCAAGACAAGACGCTGGGTCGCCAGTCGCAAGGCAGCTGTCGTGCGTGCGATCAAAGGTGGCCTGATCGGGCCAGCCGAGGCTGTGAAGATGTACGGGCTATCCGAGGAAGAGCTGGAAGAATGGCAATCTGCGGTTGAGTTGCATGGCGAAGCTGCATTGAAAGCCACGTCTTTACAGCGCTATAGACAACTATAGGTTGCATCATATAAAGTTAAGACTGGTAACCCGCAATTAACCAATCGTCTCTCATTTTATCGGGGCTTGCCACATTAGACAGCGAGGGAATGATGCGCGTACTTTTGGTTGAAGATGATCCCACGACGTCGCGCAGCATCGAAATGATGCTGACGCATGCCAATCTGAACGTCTACGCCACCGATCTGGGCGAAGAAGGCGTCGATCTGGCAAAGCTATATGACTATGACCTCATCCTTTTGGATCTGAATTTGCCGGATATGAACGGCCATGAAGTGCTGCGCCAAGTTCGACTGGCGCGTGTCGATACGCCTATCTTGATCCTGTCCGGTTCTGACGACACGGAAAACAAGATCCGCGGTTTCGGGTTTGGGGCGGACGACTATCTGACAAAGCCATTTCACCGCGAAGAGCTCGTGGCGCGAATTCATGCCATCATCCGGCGCTCTAAGGGGCATGCGCAATCTGTTATCCAGACAGGCCGAATTTCAGTCAATCTGGATGCCAAGACGGTCGATGCCGAAGGAAAGCCTGTGCATCTCACCGGCAAGGAATACCAGATGCTGGAGCTTCTTTCGCTACGCAAAGGAACGACTTTGACGAAAGAGATGTTCCTGAACCACCTCTATGGCGGAATGGACGAACCGGAACTGAAAATCATCGACGTTTTCATCTGCAAGCTGCGAAAAAAGCTTTCGACCGCGACAGATGGCGACAACTACATCGAGACGGTGTGGGGGCGTGGCTATGTCCTGCGTGACCCCGAGCCGATTGAGATGGCGGAACCTGTCGCGGCCTCTGCCTGAGCGTTCACGGCGCACCTGCTCTTCACTGGACGTAACTTCCCCTCCGGCCTAAGACATTCTTAAAGTGTAAAGGCCCGGGGGAGGTGGCATGACCACCAAGGTTGATGTCGGTGATTTGGACGAAGCCGCCGCGGCAGCGGAGCTCAAGTTCTTGGCCAAGCGTATTGCGGCGGCCAACCGGGCCTATCACACCGACGATGCGCCTGATCTGACGGATGCCGACTATGACGCGTTGAAGCGCCGCAACGCTGCCATCGAAGAGAAATTCCCACACCTGAAGCGCAAGGATTCGCCGTCCGACAGCGTTGGTGCGACACCTGCCGAAGGCTTCCAGAAAGTGCGCCACGTCGTGCCGATGTTGTCCTTGGGCAATGCCTTCGACGACAACGACGTGGAGGAATTTGTCTCGGGCATCCGAAAGTACCTTGGCCTTGCAGCGACGGATCCACTGGCACTAACAGCGGAGCCGAAGATTGACGGCCTGTCGCTTTCGCTTCGCTATGAAGGTGGAACCTTGATCTATGCCGCCACGCGGGGCGACGGCGCGACGGGCGAGAACGTCACGGCCAACGCCCGCACGATTGGCGATATCCCCGTGACGATCGCAGGTGCGCCGGACGTGCTGGAAGTGCGTGGCGAGGTCTATATGAGCCACGCCGATTTTGCCGACCTTAACGCACGACAGGCCGCGTCCGGCGGCAAGACTTTCGCTAATCCGAGGAATGCGGCAGCCGGATCGCTGCGCCAGCTTGATCCGAATGTCACGAAAGAGCGACCGCTTCGCTTCTTCGCCTATGCCTGGGGGGATCTGTCCCAACCCTTGGCAGACACGCAATCGGGCGCGATTGCACGACTGGGTGCTTTTGGATTCCAGACCAACCCTTTGACCAAAGCTTTTAGCACGACCGAAGCGCTTCTGGCGCACTACCACCAGATCGAGACGGACCGCGCGGGCCTTGGCTACGACATCGATGGGGTGGTCTACAAAGTGGACGAACTCGCCCTGCAAGGACGCCTTGGCTTTCGATCCACCACGCCGCGGTGGGCCATCGCCCACAAATTTCCGGCCGAACTGGCATGGACCAAGCTGGAAGCGATCGACATTCAGGTCGGCCGCACCGGCGCGCTCAGCCCGGTCGCGCGCCTCGCTCCGGTCACGGTGGGTGGCGTCGTGGTGTCCAATGCAACGCTTCACAACGAAGACTATATTCAGGGAAAGGGCGCAAACGGCGAACCTATTCGCGGTGGAAAAGACATCCGGGAAGGTGACTGGGTGCAGGTCTACCGGGCCGGTGATGTCATTCCCAAGGTGGCCGATGTTGATCTTACGAAGCGCCCTAAGGATGCCGTCCCATACGTCTTTCCAACGCTCTGCCCGGAATGCGGGTCCGAAGCGCTGCGCGAAGAAGGCGATGCCGTCCGACGCTGCACCGGTGGTTTGATCTGTCCGGCGCAGGCCATCGAGAAACTGAAGCATTTCGTTGGGCGTGCGACCTTTGACATTGAAGGTCTGGGGGCCAAGCAGGTGGAGCAATTCTACCGCGACGGCTGGATCAAGGCACCGGCAGACATCTTTACACTGGAAGCGCGCCACGGGGACGCGCTGCGGCAGAAAGAAGGGTGGGGCGAAAAAAGCGCGGGCAACCTTTTTGCCGCGATCGACGCCAAACGCGAAATCGACTTCAACCGTTTGCTGTTTGGCCTTGGCATTCGCCACTTGGGCGAAGTTGCCGCCAAGGATCTGGCCCGCCATTTTGAGGATTGGTCAGCACTCGCGGCCGCCGCCGACCTTGCACACGCCGAGGGCGAGGGCACGTCAGCTTGGGAGGCCTTCACCGGGATCGACGGGATTGGTGATGCCTTGACGCGATCCGTTGTGACAACGCTGTCGCAGGACCATGAACGTGCCTCCATCGAAGCCCTGGTGGCGCATCTGACGATCATCCCGATGGAGGCCGTTGCAACCGAAAGCCCTGTGGCCGGCAAAACAGTCGTCTTTACCGGCACACTTGAAAAGATGACGCGGGCCGAGGCCAAGGCCCGGGCGGAAGCTTTGGGCGCAAAAGTCTCTGGCAGTGTGTCGGCAAAAACGGACTTGCTGGTTGCTGGACCTGGTGCAGGATCAAAAGCAAAGAAGGCTGCTGACCTTGGGATCGAAACCTTGGATGAGGATGGGTGGCTTGAACTGATCGGGGACGCATGAGCGGTCGGCCAGAAGTCCTTTTCCCATTGTTCGCCGCGTTGACGTCCTTGCCGGGTGTCGGGCCGAAAACGGCCCAGACATTCGGGCAAATCCACGTCGAGACACCAAAAGACCTGCTTTTGACGTTGCCGCACGCGATCGTCGACAGGCGTCGGCGCGCGACCGTTCAAGGTGTACCCAGTGGAGACATCGCCACGGTTGAGGTCGAGGTCTTGCGCCATCGACCTCCGGCGCGCAAAGGCCGACCTTACCGCGTCGATGTGGAAGACAAGGAAATTGCCTTCAACCTCGTCTTCTTTCACGCGCGCACGGACTGGCTGGAAGCACAGCTTCCTGTGGGTGCGCGCCGGATTATCTCGGGCAAGGTTGAGTTCTACGACGGGATCGCGCAGATCGCGCATCCTGACCACATCCTGATCCCGGGCGCCGACATTGACTTGCCGGACTTTGAGCCGGTCTATCCCTTGACGGCTGGTCTGACGCAGAAAGTCATGAGCCGAGCAGCTTCGGCAGCAGTGGATCTTGCCCCGGATCTTGAAGAGTGGATCGACCCAGCCTTGAAGGCGCGAGAAGACTGGCCGGATTGGAAGCCCGCCATTGCGACCGCCCATGCGCCAGAAGGAAAAGGAGAGCTTCATCCCGATGCCCCTGTGCGTCGACGTCTCGCCTATGACGAGCTTTTCGCGCATCAAGTCACTCTGGCCTTGGCGCGGGCCGATCGACGGAGGCTGAAGGGGCGGGCAAGCGTTGCCACAGGGCGCTTGCAATCCAAGGTTCTCGCAGCGTTGCCTTACCGTCCGACGGACGCGCAGGCCCGGGCCGTGTCCGAGATCACGGAAGACATGGCCTCGCCCCATCGAATGACACGGCTGCTGCAAGGCGACGTCGGTGCCGGCAAGACATTCGTAGCCCTGTCTGCCTTGCTGGCGGCGGTTGAGGCGGGCGGGCAGGGCGTGATGATGGCCCCCACTGAGATATTGGCGCGCCAGCATCTTATCGGTCTGAAGCCTTTGGCCGAAGCCGCCGGCGTTGTCATTGAGATCTTGACGGGGCGGGACAAGGGAAAGGAGCGTGTGGCCAAGTTGGCGGCGCTTGCTTCAGGCGACATCCAGATCTTGCTGGGGACCCATGCCGTTTTTCAGAAGGACGTGGTCTTCAACGACCTGAGGTTGGCTGTCGTGGACGAACAGCACCGTTTCGGCGTCGCCGAGCGGATGGAGCTAAGTCAGAAAGGTCAGGCGGTCGATGTCCTTGTGATGACGGCGACGCCGATTCCCAGGTCGCTGAGCCTGACCCAATACGGGGATATGGATCTTTCGATACTGGATGAAAAGCCTCCGGGGCGCACGCCCGTTGCGACTGCTTTGGCGCCAACGTCACGGTTGGACCAAGTGATCGAGCGGCTGCGGCAAGCCATCGTGGATGGTCGCCAAGTCTATTGGGTGTGCCCCTTGGTCGAAGAAAGCGAGACGCTGGACATGACGGCGGCCGAAGATCGCTTCAAGCAACTTCGGGCGGTTCTGGGCGAAGGTCGTGTTGGGTTGCTGCATGGTCAGATGCCACCGGCAGACAAAGACGCCGCAATGGCGCGTTTTGCGTCTGGCGAAACCTCTGTGCTTGTTGCGACGACTGTAATCGAAGTGGGCGTAGATGTGCCCAATGCGTCGATCATGGTGATCGAGAGGGCCGAAAGCTTTGGTCTGGCCCAACTTCATCAGCTTCGGGGCAGGGTCGGACGCGGCGCGGCGCAGTCGACCTGCCTTCTTCTATATCAAGTGCCACTGAGCGAAAGCGGCAGGCGCAGGTTGGAGATCATGCGAGAGACCGAGGACGGCTTCCGCATTGCCGAAGAGGATCTCGTCATGCGGGGCGCGGGTGACGTTCTTGGAACGGCCCAAAGCGGTGTACCACGGTTCAGGATCGCCGATCTTGAACGTCAAGCCGGACTGATGGCGATGGCCAGTCAGGATGCCCGCGCCTTGGTTGATTCTGACCCGAAACTGGAATCGCGGCGCGGTCATGCCGTCCGTCATCTTCTTTGGTTGCTGGAACAGGACAAGGCCATTCGCCGGCTGGGCGCGGCATAAGCTTTGTTTTTCGAATGTTCTCGTGTGTTCCTGCATGTTCTCAAATGTTCTTATAAAGTTCTTTACTTTTTGGAGGCGATATGAGAACAATTCATTAACACCGCAGCCCGCCCGCTGCTTGTTTCTGAAAAATTGGAGATGCACGATGGCCGAGATCAAGGACGCACTGACCCGTTCCCCCGTAACGTTGGCACAGGATTTCCTGGGTGCGGCTGCGTTGGTTGTCAGCCTCGTGATTGCGCTGCATCTGCCGGGTCTGTTCTAGGACTCATATTCCTGCCTGCGGTCTGAAGTATTGCCGGCGCGACAGCGGTTTCCCCAAGGACCGTCGCGCGACACCTGTCCCTCTTGTCGGAAATCCTGTCCCGGATTTTTACGGCGACCCCCTCAGACACGCCTCTTCCGCCGCCGCCCAATGGGTGCGCGGCGGTTTTTTTGTCAGGCGGCTTTGCTTTCGGCTTCGGCAGCGGCTTCCGCCGTGGCGTCAAGCGCCAGCAGAATGGAAGCGTGGCGGTTTCGGAATTCGCGGGCAGGTTCCAGCACTTCGTAGCCGTCAAAGGGTGAGGTTGGGACGGGGCCACCGTCCTTCAACATCGCGCGCAGCTGATCTCGGGCCGTTTCAATCTCTGACCGGGTGCGCCCAATGATCTGAGACGCCATAACCGCGGCCGAGGCCTGGCCCAAAGCGCAGGCTTTCACGTCTTGGCCAAAGCGCGTCACGCGGCCACCCGACATATCGAGATCGACAGTCACGGTCGATCCGCAAAGCGGTGAGCGCTTCTTTACGCTGGCCTGCGGTGCGTCCAAGCGATCGGTCAGCGGGATATCCGCCGCCAATTCCAGAATGCGACCAGAGTAGAGCTTGATCAGATCCGTGTCGGCCATGGGTTTCTTTCGTGCCTCCAGCCCCTTAGGTAAGGGCAAACTGCGAATTTTCAAAGGATTGCCCGATGGCGTTCGACCCTTCAAGCCTGACTTACAATGATCGCGGTCTTTTGCCCGTGATCGCGCAGGACGCGGTAAGCAAGGAAGTCCTGATGATGGCGTGGATGAATGCCGAGGCCGTCGAGCGGACGCTGGCGACCGGGCGGGTCACCTACTGGTCGCGGTCGCGCCAGTCGTTCTGGATCAAGGGTGAAACCTCAGGTCATACGCAGGAACTGGTCGATATGCGCATCGATTGTGACCGGGATTGCATCTTGGTGCTGGTAAATCAAACCGGTGCAGCCTGCCACACAGGGCGGCGGAACTGTTTCTACACATCCGTCAAAACTGGCGATGAGGTCGAGATCCTGAAGCCGATGGCCTAGTCGGGGTCCCGGATCATCGCCCAGACTTCATCCGCAGACAGGCCCGCTTCCCGATAGGTTTTCAGCGCGCGCGCATCGTCGCGCTTGGCCAGACGTTTGCCGTTCTCGTCCCGGACCAATTTGTGGTGGTGGTAAACGGGTGTAGGCAGGCCAAGCAGACGTTGCAGGATGACATGAATGTCGGTGGCCTCGGCCAGATCTAGCCCGCGGACAACATGACTGATGCTTTGCGCGGCGTCGTCGACAACGACCGACAGGTGGTAGGACGTCCCCATGTCGCGTCGCGCGACGACGACGTCACCAATGTTCTGAATGGCATGATCGGCATGAACCACTTTGGTCCCGGGGTTGTACCCGGTTTCGATGAAGCTCAGTCCATTGGTGACCGCGGACTGCATGTCCAGCCGCAGGGCGGCGTCTTGGGGCGGCACCAGCAATGCGGCCGATCGCTTTCGGTGCCGACATGTGCCGGGGTAGACGATGCCATCGGGCCCAAGGAGTGGCGCACCTTCTTGCGGCGCCGATGCTGCAGCCTCGATATCGCGTCGCGTGCACGTGCAGGCGAAAAGTAGCCCGTCGTCCCAAAGCGTCTGGAGCGCCTCTCTGTAGATCTCCATGCGCTCCGATTGCCGCATGACTGGCCTTGGCCAGTCTAGCCCAAGCCAGGACAGATCTTCGTAGATCAGGTCTTCCCAAACAGCTCTCGCTCGGCTTTGGTCGATATCTTCAAGGCGCAGAAGAAACGTCCCGTTTTCGCGGCACGCCATTTGATAGGCAACGCCGGCCGAATAGGCATGCCCTAGATGCAGCGGTCCCGTTGGCGATGGCGCGAAGCGTGTGATCAAGATTTTCTGAGCACGTAGACGGCGGACGTCATGTTCTTGCCCGGCAGGTGTGGACCTTCTTCTTCGAAGACAAGTTCCAGCGTTGGATCCAGCACTGCAATATCGAGCCTGTCTGTATAGCTTCTGTCCGCAAGCGTCGCGTCGTTGAAGTTAAACGCCAAGAGCCCGCCCGGCGCGAGGGCACTGATCAGCAGGTCCAATGTTTCTGGTGGTGCCGCGCCGAGGCTGATGACACCACTGGCCGCGATGATCGGATAGTCACCAGCGCGTATGTGACCCAAGTCTCCGGGTTGTCCTTGCCAGACCTGCCTATAGACGCCGCGTGCTTCGGACAGGCGGAGCATCTCGCGAGAGATATCGGTGCCGTCGATCAATTCAAAGCCGACCGCGCGAAGGGACATGCCGGAAAGGCCGGTGCCACACCCGAAGTCGAGTACAGGCTTTTCCGGATTGGCTCCGGACTGGCGAAGGGCCAATGCGATGCGCGTGGGCGTGGCATAACCCCAATTGCGCATGCTGTCGTCGTAACCCGTGGCCCACTCATCATAGAGCTTCCGGGTTTCATCAACGCTGCGCGGTGCCCAAAGCTCTGGGTGCGGCTGATCGTTTGTGGTGTCGTTCGGATCGCTCATGGCCTGAGATTAAGAGGTCTGTCGCAAGGCGTAAACGGTGGCCTTCACTCGGCCGCGGCAGGTGCGCTTTGAACAGACAACCACTCTCGCCAATCGGCTTTCGCGCGATCCGTGTAGGCCTTGTAGCGGTCTTTCCGGCCGCGACGTCCACCTTTGGCATCGACAGGCGGGAACAGGCCGAAATTCACGTTCATGGGTTGAAACGTTTTGGCATCGGCACCGCCTGAGATGTGGGTCAGAAGGGCGCCGGTCGCAGTCGTGTGCGGGATTTGGGGCAGGGCGCCGCCCAGAATCTCGGTTGCTGCCATACGGCCTGCAACAAGTCCCATCGCCGCAGATTCGACGTAGCCCTCGACACCTGTGATTTGGCCAGCGAAGCGGATGTGCGGCTGCGATTTCAGGCGCATCTGATCGTCGATCAAGGACGGGCTGTTCAGGAACGTATTGCGGTGAATGCCGCCAAGGCGGGCAAAGGATGCATCACCAAGTCCCGGTATTGTCCGGAAGACTTCGGTTTGAGCGCCGTATTTCATCTTCGTTTGAAACCCGACGATGTTGTAGAGCGTGCCCAAGGCGTTGTCGCGACGAAGCTGGACGACGGCATATGGTTTGTTCTCGGGGTCATGTGGATTGGTGAGCCCGACCGGCTTCATCGGTCCGAAGCGCAGCGTCTCGCGTCCACGCTCCGCCATGACTTCAATCGGCAGACAGCCGTCGAAGTACCCCGCCGTTTCGCCTTCCTTGAACTCGGTCTTGTCAGCGGCAAGCAGCGCGTCGATGAAGGCTTCGTACTGATCCTTCGTCATTGGACAGTTGAGATAGGCTGTCCGCTCTTCTTCCGTCTCGCCTTTGTCATAACGGGACTGACGCCAGGCGACCGACATATCAATGCTCTCTGCATAGACGATTGGTGCGATGGCATCGAAAAAGGCGAGGCTATCTTCCCCGGTCTCGGCCTGAATGGCTGCAGCGAGCGATCCGGATGTCAGGGGACCGGTGGCAATGATCCAGTGCCCTGTCTTCGGAAGTTCTGTGATCTCGCCGTACTCAACCGCTACGTTCTGGTGCGCCTTCAGCCTTGCCGTAACTGCATCGGCGAAGGCTTCGCGATCTACCGCCAAGGCGCCGCCAGCGGGCAGGCGGTTTGCATCACCCATTTCCATGATTAGACCGCCAGCCTGACGCATCTCCCAATGCAATAGCCCGACGGCGTTCTGTTCATCATCGTCGGACCGGAAGCTGTTCGAGCAGACCATTTCCGCCAATTGGCCGGTCTTGTGTGCAAAGGTTTCGACCTTTGGGCGCATCTCGTGGATGACAACTTTTACGCCGGCCTCGGCGGCCTGCCACGCGGCTTCCGATCCGGCGAGACCGCCACCAATGATGTTCAGAGTGTTTTCCATGGCCCGGGATGTAGCGACCCGAGCCACGGAAGAAAAGGGATCAGGAGGCGCGCGCCGCGCTTAGATCTTCGCGGTAGCGTTCCTGCTCCGCAGCCGTTTTTGGGTCAATCTGCGGAGAGGGTCGCGACATCCGGCGGATCATACTCATCGTGCGGGACGTCGGACGATCATCGTCGCCAATTGTACCGCCGCGGCGGGAGATGGACCGGATGAAGGCAGGTCCGGGACCGACATA
>CAZMKY010000195.1:0-2043 GCA_964566835.1 uncultured Rhodobacterales bacterium | reverse complement strand
GAACCGCGCTCATCGCCTCATAGGCCGTGCGCACAACGTTGTTGTAGGGGTCCTGTTCCTGCAGGCTCACCCCGCTTGTCTGGCAATGCGTGCGGAGCATCTTGGATCGGTCAGAGGCCCCAAACTCGTCCATGATCCGGGACCAGAGCAGGCGCGCCGCGCGCAGCTTGGCCGCTTCCATGAAGAAGTTCATGCCAATGGCAAAGAAGAACGAAAGGCGGCCCGCGAACTTGTCCACATCCATGCCGCGCGCGATGGCCGTGCGCACATATTCACGCCCGTCGGCCCAGGTGAACGCCAGTTCCTGCACAAGGTTCGCCCCGGCTTCCTGCATGTGGTAGCCCGAGATCGAGATCGAGTTGAACTTCGGCATCTCGTCAGAGGTATAAGCGATGATGTCCGCCACGATCCGCATCGAAGGCTCCGGCGGATAGACGTAGGTGTTGCGGACCATGAACTCTTTCAGAATGTCGTTCTGAATGGTGCCGGACAACTTCGCGCGGTCGACGCCCTGTTCTTCACCCGCCACGATGAAACTGGCGAGGATCGGGATGACAGCGCCGTTCATGGTCATCGAGACGCTGACATTGTCCAGTGGAATGCCGTCGAACAGGATCTTCATGTCTTCGACGCTGTCGATTGCCACGCCAGCCTTCCCGACATCGCCGACAACGCGCGGGTGATCGCTGTCATAGCCGCGATGCGTCGCCAGATCGAATGCGACCGAAACGCCCTGTTGCCCGGCGTCGAGCGCACGACGGTAGAAGGCGTTCGATTCCTCCGCCGTGGAGAAGCCCGCATATTGCCGGATGGTCCATGGACGACCCGCATACATCGTTGCGCGGACGCCGCGCGTATAAGGCGCAATCCCCGGGTCGGTGCCCAGATGGCCCAGCCCTTCCAGATCGGCTTCGGTGTAAACCGGCTTGACCGGAATACCTTCCAGCGTGTCCCACGTCAGATCGTCCAGCGCCCGGCCGCGCAGTTCTTTTTCGGCCAGTGACTTCCAGTCAGACATGACAGTCTCCTCTTTCGCGGTGGGTGCGACGCATCTTTTGTGGAAGTGTCGCACGCCTGCCTCTTCGCAAATCGCCAATGCGGCATATATTCAGATCATGATACGACGGATTGCCGCCATACTGAGCTTGACGCTGGGCCTTGCCCTGCCCGCTTCTGCGACCGATGCCGACATGTCTGCAGCGGATCGCTGGGCCGAGGATCCCACGCTGGTCTTCGACGCCAGCGAAGTTGCGCTGGACGACTTCAAGTGGATCGCACGGCCCGTGGTCGTTTTTGCCGACACGGATGCTGACCCCGCGTTTCAACGCCAGATCGAGCTTCTGACAAACCGGATCGACGCGCTTCAGGAACGGGACGTCGTTCTGATCGTCGACACTGATCCGGACGCACGAAGCGACATCCGTCGCAAGTTGAGGCCTCGGGGCTTCATGCTGACGCTGATCGGCAAGGATGGTGGTGTCAAATTGCGCAAGCCCCGTCCCTGGGATGTGCGAGAGCTGACGCGGCAGATCGACAAGATGCCGATGCGACTGCAGGAAATCGAAGACCAGCGCCGCGCGGGTCAGGACAGCTAAGTCCCCCCTGCCTTCACCGGCCCCCAAATATCCTGGGGAGCGCGAGGGGTAAGACCCCTCGCCCATCATTCGAACTCCATGATCACGGCATCGACCTGCAGGCTTTCGCCGGGGCTGGCGTGAATGACGGTCACAACGCCTTTTTTCTCGGCGCGCAGGATGTTTTCCATCTTCATGGCTTCGATCGTGCACAGTGCCTGACCTTCCTGCACTTCCTGTCCTTCCTCGACGTCGATCTTCACCACCAGACCCGGCATCGGGCAAAGCAGCATCTTCGACGTGTCCGGCGGCGTTTTTTCGGGCATGAGGGCGGCCAGTTCGGCACCGCGCGGCGTGCGTAGCGATACGGTCAGGTCTGCGCCACGGTAACGGATGCGGTAGCCACCCGTGCGGCGGTCGACCTTCAGGATCAGTGGTGCACCGCCGACGCTGAGGTGGGCCAGACTTT
>CAZMKY010000194.1:0-3072 GCA_964566835.1 uncultured Rhodobacterales bacterium | reverse complement strand
GGGTACTTCATCGCCTTTATTGCGGGCAACCCAATCATGCCTGTTGTCACGATTGTCGGCGTTGGCTTCTTCGTCATCAACGTGTTCAGCTACTTCGGGCAAAACAACAATGGCGTTGAATTCTTCGTCGCCACAGAGCCTGAACAAGCGATCGTCTACGTTCGTGCACGCGGCAATCTCAGCCTTGCTGAGAAGGATGAACTCGTCGGTCAGGTCGAACAGATGATCCTCGACTCCCCCGGCATCGACAACGCCTTTGCATTCGCCGGGTCAGGCGGACTGAACGCGAACACAGGTGGCGCACCGGGCCCAAGCGATGCTATCGGCCAGATCCAGATTGAAATGATCCCTTGGGCCGACCGTCCGGCGTTTGCGGAGGAATCGGGTGTACCGCTGGAAGAGTTGGACGGCGACTTCGTCGTTGCAGACCTCCAAAGCCGGATCAGCCAAATTCCGGGCATCCAGACCGAGATCCTGAACCTTGGTGTCGGCCCGGCCTCGGCCAAGCCTGTGCACCTGCGTCTGAAAACGGATGATTGGGACACGCTTCTGGAAACGACGGCGATTGCACGCGCTCAATTCGACGTGACGCCCGGCCTAAAGGACGTTGAAGACAACCTGCCCCTGCCGGGGATCGATTGGCAGATCGACGTCGATGTCGAAAAGGCTGGCCGCTATGGCGCCGATGTCGCCACGGTAGGTGGCATGGTTCAGCTTGTGACGCGCGGCATCCTACTGGACACCATGCGGGTCGACACGTCGGATGAAGAAATCGAAATCCGCGTGCGCCTGCCGGAAGAAGACCGCGTTCTCGCAACACTCGACACACTGAAGGTCCGCACCCGCGACGGATTGGTGCCGCTGTCGAACTTCATCACGCGAAAGCCGGTTCAGCAGTTGGCGCAAATCAACCGCATCAACCAGACACGCTTCTTCGATGTGAAAGCGGCTGTGGAAGCCGACCTTGTAAAGATCGTCGATCCCGATGGTGAAACGGTCGAACTGGCCTCTGTGTCCGAAACGGAAGACGGCGGCGCATGGGCTGACCGCATAGCGAACGATGGCTACTCCGCCATCCCGGTGAACCCGAATGAGCGTATTGGCGTCTTGACCGAGTGGATCGAAACGACGAACCCCTTCCCCGCAAGTGTGGATTGGGAATGGACCGGCGATAGCGAAGATGAGGCAGAAAGCCAGGCCTTCCTGCAAACCGGCTTCTCGGCCGCACTGTTCTTGATGTTCATCATTCTGCTGGCCCAGTTCAACAGCGTCTACAATGCCGTTCTGGTCCTGTTGGCGGTCGTGCTGTCGACCGCGGGCGTCCTGATCGGCATGCTGGTCATGAACCAAGCCTTCTCGATCATCATGACCGGGACTGGCATCGTCGCTTTGGCGGGGATCGTGGTGAACAACAACATTGTTCTGATCGACACCTATCAGGAATACTCCCGCTATATGCCGCGGATCGAAGCGATCGTGCGGACCGCAGAAGCGCGTATTCGTCCGGTTCTTCTGACCACGATCACGACAATGGCCGGCCTTGCACCGATGATGTTCGGCCTCAGCCTCGACTTCTTCGCAGGCGGCTATTCGATCGACAGCCCCACCGCGCTCTGGTGGAAACAGCTGGCCACGGCGGTCGTCTTCGGACTTGGCATCGCAACGGTTCTGACCTTGGTCTTCACGCCGTCGATGCTGGCGTTGCGCGTGTGGTCCGGTGTGATCGCGAATTGGATCTTCACCCGCCTCGCCGTGCTACTCGGTGGCACAGGTTCGAGCCGCGCCCGCGACCTCGTCCTGCGCCGGAGCGCTCGCAAGGTGAAAACGCCCGAGATCCTCTGGGATGTCGAAGACTGGGCCGAAGCGCCCGCCAAAAGCACACCGCTTCGCGCGGCGGAGTGACATTGCCTCGGGCGCGACCTTGTGCGGGTCGCGCCGACAAACTAGACAGACCGCACCAATCGAGGAGTGCCCTGCCGGTGACCAACTGATCTGAAGCTACATCTGCCTTCCATTCGTGAAGGCGCGAAATTCCTTCAGATACCGGAGCACTTCATGCAACCGATCATTTATGACGTTGCCGTCTCAACCGACGGCTATATCGCGGCGCCTGGCGGCGACGTCTCCATGTTTCCCACTGACGAAGACGTCGTGCAGGACTACCTTGCGCGCGTCGGCAGCTACGGGGCCGTCCTCATGGGGCGCAACACCTATGAGTTCGGCTACGACTATGGTCTGTCCCCGGGCGACAACCCCTATCCCCATGCGTCATCTTACGTGGTGTCAGACACGATTGACCTGACAGACGACAGCAGTGTTCAGCGGATTCCCGTCGCGGATCTGGGTCAGATCGCAGCGCTCAAGCGCACTGCGAACGGCCCGATCTATCTTTGTGGCGGCGGCGTTCTGGCCGGAGCTTTGTTGGACCACGGGCTTGTCGATCGAATGATCCTCAAGGTCGCCCCGGTGCTGATCGGCGGCGGCACACCTCTGTTCGGTCAGGCAACAAGGCCCAAGGCCATCCGGCAAACGGATGAACATCGTTACCGATCAGGTGTGATCCTCAGAACCTTTGACCTGACTTAGATCCGACCTGTCGTCAGGCCGCGTCTTCCTCAGCGGCCTGACGATGCCAAAGCTGCGCATAGCGTCCATCTTTTGCCAGAAGCGCCTCATGGCCGCCCTCTTCCACAATGACGCCCTTCTCCAGCACGACGATCCGGTCTGCGTCGGCGATTGTCGACAGACGGTGCGCGATCGTGATGGTGGTCCGCCCTGCCGACATCTCGTCAAGTTCGGCTTGAATCTCGGTCTCGGTATCCGTGTCGAGCGCACTTGTCGCTTCGTCCAAAAGCAGGATCGGCGGGTTCTTCAGAAGTGTCCGCGCAATGCCAACACGCTGCTTCTCGCCGCCCGAAAGTTTAAGCCCGCGTTCCCCCACCGCCGTCTCATAGCCGTCCGGCAGTGTCAGGATAAAGTCGTGGATCTTGGCAGCCTTGGCAGCAGCCTCAATCTCGCTAAAGGGGGCATCCGGATTGCCGTAGGCGATGTTATAGCGGATCGTGTCGTTGA
>CAZMKY010000193.1:0-11562 GCA_964566835.1 uncultured Rhodobacterales bacterium | reverse complement strand
GGCCAGTTGTATTGAATGTTCTGGCGCGTCGTGAAGTGGCCATAGCCTTTGTCCCAGCGCTCGGCCAGGTAGGCCAACTGGCGCATCTTGGCGCTGTCGAGCGTGCCGTAAGGGATCGCAACACGCAGCATGTAGGCGTGTAGCTGCAGATAGAGCCCATTCATCAGGCGCAGCGGTTTGAATTCGTCTTCCGTCAGCGCACCGCTCACACGGCGCTCAACCTGCGCGCGGAACTGCACGTTGCGTTCGCGGACAAAGGCTTCGTCGAAGTCATTGTAAGTATACATCGAATTATTCTCCGACCTGTTTGCCGTGGGCATAGTTCGAAGGCCCGCGGGTGCGGAACGCTTCACGGAAATGAAGGGGGGCAGGGCCCGTGTCAGTGGCCCTTGCGTCGGCCAGATAGGCGCCAACCACGATGCCGGGCTGCGCGATGGCGAAAAGCAGACGGTCTTCCGCGACCGCTTCGTCTTCGATCAACTCGGCCTCTGCGATGTCGCGGGTCCAGTCGTCGCTTTCCGTCAGCCAGACGGCATCGCCTTCCAGCAAGGCGTTTGCGGTGACGACTTTCGGTGTGAATGGGCGGCGGCTCATAGCGCGACCTCCTCTTGGATCAGGGTCTTGAGTTCAGCCTCTGCCGCACGCGGGGCCAGGCCATAAAGGGTCAGGGCAGGCCCGGTCATGCGGGCGGCCTCCAGATCATCGGCCAGGGTCGACAGACGGCTTTCCAGTGTCCGCTGATCGGGGCGCGAGACGTTTTCGATGACTGTCACGGGCGTATCCGGGGCGGCGCCGTGCATCATCAGGCGACCTTGCAGGAAACGTGCGGCCTTCTTGCCCATGTAGATGGCGGCCACTTCGCCCGGCTTGGCCAGCTGCCGCCAATCGTGGTCGGCATAGCCCTGAACGTCGTGGCCCGTGATGAAACGGACCGAAGCATTTCGGCCGCGGCGCGTCAGGCTTTGGTTGATGCCAGCCACGGCCGCAGAAGCCGACGTGATGCCCGGCACAATCGAATAGGCCACGCCAGCTGCTGTGCAGGCGTCAATTTCCTCATCGAGACGGCCAAAGATCGTCGCGTCGCCGGATTTCAGACGCACGACATGCGCGCCGGTCTTGGCATGTTCGACGATGGCAGCATCAATATCGGATTGCTTGGCCGAAGGGCCAAACCCTTCCTTGCCCATGTCGATGATCGTCGCTTCGCGCCGGGCAAGTTCAAGAATTTCCGGCGTGACCAGACGGTCGTGGATCACGACATCGGCTTCATGAAGCGCATTGCGCGCCTTCAGCGTCAGGAGTTCCGGGTCGCCCGGACCGGCGCCGACAAAGGTCACCCGACCTTCGGACGCGCCGCGCGTCATGTGCTGATCCAGCAAGGTCTCCAAGGCATCCGGCAAAGCCGCTTCCCCGGCCTCATCGAAGGCCTGCGGTCCGGCTGAAAAGTAATAGTCCGACCAGAAGGCGCGGCGCTTCTTTCCCATCGGCAGGGCTTCGACCCGGGCGCGGAAAGCCTTGCCGATCCGCGCCAGCGTTCCAAGCGCGCGGGGCAGCTTGGCTTCCAGATCGGCCTTGATGGCGCGGGCCAGAACCGGGGCCGCGCCTTCGGTCCCGATCGCAACGGTGACGGGGTCGCGGTCTACAATGGCCGGCGTGATGAACTGGCTGTCGGACAGGTTGTCGACAAGGTTCACAAGCGCACCATCTGCCCGGAACAGCGCCGCGACGCGAGCGTCTTCCGCCTCATCATCGGTGGCGGCATATCCCAGCACCGCGCAAACAGCGTCGCCCGGCGCGACGGCACGCTCGACCAAGACAAGCTTGCCTTGCCGGGCCCAGTCGCGGATTTCAGGCGCAGCGTCTTCGGCAAAAACCGTCAGGCGGGCCTCTGTTTTCAGAAGCAGTCTGAGCTTGGCCAGCGCAGCATCCTGCCCGCCCGCCAGAACCACCCGACGCCCTTCAAGCGCCACGAAGATGGGAAAATGTTTCATATTGCCTCCGAACTTCTGCTCAATATAGAACGATGTTCTGATTTTGGGCAGATATCGCTTGCGATTAAGGAAGAATGTCCCTACTCGGTGGCTGATCGGAACAAATTCATTCCAAAAGAGAGGTTCTCGGAATGGCGGCCCGCATAGACGAATTGGACCGGAAAATCCTCATCGAATTGCAATCGGATGCAAGTCAGTCGCTGGACGATATTGCGCGCAAAGTGGGGTCTTCGAAGACGCCGGTCTGGAATCGCATTCGCAAGATGAAAGACCTTGGCGTCATCGGTCGTCAGACCGTCGAGCTTGATGCGGAAGCCCTTGGTTTTGAGGCTTGTTTTTTCGTTCTGATCCGCACCTCGGAACACGAGGCAGATTGGCAGAACACTTTCCTCGACGCACTTCGCGCGCGGCCCGAAGTGATGGAGGCACACCGCCTCGCGGGCGAAATCGACTATATCCTGAAAGTGCGTGTCGCGAATGCCCGCGCCTACGATATCTTTTATCAGGCCCTGATCTCGGAAGTGCGGATCTACAACGTGACCGCGCTCCTTTCGATGGAAGAGATCAAGTCAACGACGATGCTGCCGCTTCAAACGGACACACTGAGCGCCTGAAGCCCGTGAAAATGATAGATGTCGGCGTATTTCGGAGGTTCGACCAGCTGCAGTTCAGGACAGCCCGAAAACAAGAGAGGCAGTGCGATCTGCATTTCTAACCGCGCGAGCGGTGCGCCGACGCAGAAGTGGATGCCAGCCCCGAAAGACAGGTTCGTCTTGATCGCACGACTTGGATCGAAACGATGCGCAGCGGGCCATGCAGCGTCGTCGCGATTGGCCGACGCCAAAAGGCATCCAACCTCATCGCCCGGCTTGAATGTGTGGCCGAAGAACTCAACCTCTTCATAGACATGCCGGGTGAACATGTGCAGCGGCGGATCAAATCGCAGGACTTCTTCGACGGTCTGATTGACCTGCTCGGGCAACAACATGTCACGGGCCATGTTGCTTTCCAGAATGGCTTTGACGCCATTTCCAAGCGTGTGAACGGTTGCCTCATGCCCCGCGTTCAAAAGCAGAATGCAGGTCGCGATCAACTCGGGCGTGCTGAGCCGCGTGCCATCTTCTTCCGCGGCGATCAGCGCCGTCATCAGATCGCTCCCGGGAGCTTTCCGTCGACCTTCGATGAATTGTTCGAGATAGGCGGTGAAATCGGCCGCTGCTTGCCCTGCGGCGGCGTCGATCTCGGGCGAGGTGCGCGCCTGGTACATCGCGACCATCGCATTCGACCACTTCAAAAGATCCGGTGCCATTTCAGACGGAACGCCCAGCATCCGGGCGATCACAAGGACGGGCAAGGGTCGACAATAGGCATCCAGAAGGTCAAAGGGCTGTGCTGGCAGGTCTACCAGAAGTGTGTCGGCAATTGCGCTGATCGCGGGCGCCATTGATTGCACGCTGCGCGAGGTGAAGGCGCGGTTGACGAGGGCGCGCAAGCGCGTGTGATCCGGCGGCTCCAGCTCTAGTAGTGAATGCGCTTCAAGCGCGTTGAACGCGCCAAGTACCTCATCGTCAATGTCCCAGGTGAAATCGGAGCGGGCACGGCCAAGCCGCCGATCCTTCATCAAGGCAGAGACCGCGGCATGGGTCGTCGCCATTGGCATGCCATAGTCTTCCCAGAACACGATGTCCCCTGCCGCGCGGAGGCGGTCGTAGAAAGGATAGGGGTCTTGTACGAATGCGGGGTCTGTCGCCGACTGCGAAAAGCGTTCCACTGGGCCTTATCTTCTGCGGAAAAGGTATAGGCCGAGACCCTGCCGAGTTGAACGGTTTCGTTCACCTGTCTTTTTGGATAGGTCTGTGTCCAGTTCTGTGCTTCCGGGTCAGTGATATGCCGCAACAGGCTTGATTGGCACAGGGATGGAACGACTTTATACCGCAGGCGTTTTCAACCCGCGATGAAAGCTGGAGAAATTTGATGAGTGGATTGCTTGCCCTTCTCGACGACGTGGCCGCGATTGCGAAACTGGCGGCGGCATCGGTCGACGACATTGCAACGTCGGCGGCGAAGACAAGCGCGAAGGTATCCGGCGCGGTTCTGGATGATGCAGCGAAAGCTGCGTCAAAAGCCGCGGGCGTGGTCATTGATGACGCCGCAGTCACGCCGAAATATGTCACGGGCCTGCCAGCAGCACGGGAATTGCCGATCATCTGGAAGATCGCGCGTGCCTCGTTCTTCAACAAGCTGGTGATCCTCCTGCCCATCGCATTGCTTCTCAACGCGTTCCTGCCGTGGCTTTTGACGCCGCTTCTGATGCTGGGGGGCTGCTATCTTTGCTTCGAGGGGGCCGAGAAGATCTGGCATGTCATCAGCCACGACGAAGACCACTCCGAAGCCAAGGACGCCGAAGTGCTGGACGCCGCGCATCTTGAAGAAAAGCGCGTGGCGGGTGCGATCAAGACCGATTTCATCTTGTCGGCCGAGATCATGACGATCTCGATGAATGCGATCGAGAATGACGATTTCTGGATCACTGCCATCATCCTTGCCGTGGTCGCCATCATGATCACCGCTGGCGTCTATGGGGCCGTGGCCTTGCTTGTGAAGATGGACGATGTGGGCCTGAAGCTGACGCAGGTTGGCCGGTTGGGCGCCACGCGGGCGTTGGGACGTGGTATCGTTCAGGCGATGCCGTCGCTGATGACCTTCATTTCCGTCGTGGGCACCGCGGCCATGTTGTGGGTGGGTGGAAACATTCTGGTCCACGGTGTGGATGTCTTGGGCTGGCACATGCCTTACGAGACGATTCACTACATCGCCAAAGAAACGGCTGATGCCGTGGGCGTCGCCAAGGGCTTCCTCGAATGGTTCGTCACGGCCTTCATCGATGGCATTCTGGGGCTGATTGTCGGTCTGGCACTGATCCCGGTGGTCAAGAAAGCCATCCTGCCCATCGCGCGCGGATTCGGGTTTGGCAAGGCCGACAAGGGTGATGCCGGCCACTAGTCTTTGTCAGTGTTGGCGAACATCAGATCGCCTTCCTTCTCCATCGTGCGGATGACGCTGACGATACGTTGCATGGCGGCGTCGACTTCGGCTTCGCCCAGCTTGCCACGCTCTTTCGCTGTATCACGGATCATTTCGGCAAGACGTTGAGAGATGCCTGCGAGGATGAAATCGATGCTGATCTCGTTCGCGCCGCTGACGTTTGACTTGATGATGACCAGATCGTCCTGGTCGATTTCACGCTGAATGCGCGGGATGTCGCGGGCCGACACCCGACGGGCGATGTCCGAGAAAGTGAAGAGCGACTTGCGCACGGCCTCGGCAAAGGCTTCGTCCTCGCTTTCAAGGCCTTCCAGAACGCTGTCTCTGACAGAGGTAGAGGCGGCATTCAGAATTTCGCCAACACGCCCGATCGGACCATCCGAGAAGGCGCGTGGCGGTTCAGTGTTCAGTTCTGTGGCCAAAGACAAGCCGATCTGGTGAACCGTGTCAGGCGCAATCGCACCGGTCAGAGAGATTGAATAGGTGATGCGCCGCGCCATTTCGCCGGGCAGAAGGCCAAGCACCTCTGCTGCCTTGGCCGTCTTCAGCTTGGAGAGGATCACGGCAGCAATTTCCGGGCTTTCGCGGCGGACGAATTCGGCGAGTTTCTCAGCCTCCACCGCATTCACGCGTTCCCAGGGCGTGCCAAGCTCACTGTTGCCAAGTTCGCGGCGCAAACGACTGGCTGCGGCCGGGCTGATGACACCGTCGAGAGAGGTCAGCGCGCCTTCCAGATCATGTGGAAATGTAAGCCCGACGGTTTCCGTGGCGCGCGCGAAGTCATCGACCACGGCCGAGATCGTGTCGTAGTCCACCGCGCGCATCCGCGCGAATTGCCGCGCGAGTTCGGCCTGCATGGCTTCGGGGATCTGATGCAGGGTGGGGGATGCACCGTCTTCCAGCAAAAGACGGATGACAATGGCCGCCTTCATCCGCCCCGACAACTTCGGCGGGACGGGCGTGGCATCTTCAAAACTGGTCTGCTTGGCAAGATCGGTCATGGCATCCTTAAGTCGGCAGACGAAGTCGTACCGACGCCCTGTCTATGCCAAGACCTGTTAAGGATACGTGTTCGGGGGCGGCTTCAATAGGCGGGCAGGTGGCCCGTCTCGATCGCGAGCCTCAGCGAGACTTCCGCCCAAGTCTGACGTCCGCCACGCGCACGGATCTCGCTCAGCTGAGCTTTGGCCGCCGCCATGTCGCCTTCTGCGGCAAGGCCTTGGCCATAATAGGAGCGTGCCAGCAAATTGTCCGGGTTCTCGGCCAACGCGGCCGCGTAGTGAAGCTTGGCCGTTTCCCAATCGCCGGACTGTCGCGCCAGAAAGCCCTTGTAGGTCATCGCCCCGTCAGAGCCCTGGTCTTCCAAGGTGCCCAGCACGCGCAGCGCATCTTGGATCTGACCCGCATAGGCCAATTCGCGAATGGCGTTCAGCCGCTTTTCGTCGTTCAGCGCCTGATCATCCGGGTCCACGCACACCTCCGCGTCAGCATCCCAGACCTGACCATCGGTGCAGGTTTCGGACGTTTCAGTCGGTGTCGGCGGCGTGTCGGCGGCATCGTCATTCGAGCCGACGGCAAACGCAAAAGACGGGACCGCAATCAGGGTCAGGGCAAGCGTGCGAAGCATGGAAAATCTGTCCTTCAGTGACAACGAAACAGGGCGTTTGAAGGGTATACGCGCCCGGACCTCTGACGGATGCAAAGGTCCGGGGCTATCGTGGTCTTAGCCGGTCACAGGAACGCAACGTTCCGCATCGGCGTCGTAAGTCGTGCCGTCTGCGCAGGACATTGTCGCTGTCGCCTCGTGGCCATAGCTGCAGCCCATTGCGGCCGCGACATTCGGCAAGATCATCATGGCAAGAGTGGCCAGAAGTGCTGTTGTCTTCATCGGTCTCTCCTTTGACTGGGTGACTGGAAGGGTAGCATCTGCTGCCCTTCCGTCAAAGCGAAAGCGAATCTGCGCTGAAATCAAGCGTGGCCGAAAACGCGTGTGAAGATCGTGTCGACGTTCTTGGTGTGATAGCCAAGATCGAATTTCTCTTCGATTTCAGCCTCGCTCAGCGCCGCTGTCACGTCTGCATCGGCCTTGAGTTCCGTCATGAAATCAGCACCTTCCTCCCAGACCTTCATCGCGTTGCGTTGAACAAGCCGGTAGGCGTCTTCACGGCTGACACCCGCTTGGGTCAGCGCCAGAAGCACGCGCTGGGAATGGACCAGACCCCGGTGCTTTTCGAGGTTTGCCATCATGTTGTCGGGGTAGATCACCAGCTTTTCGATGACCCCTGTCAGTCGCGCCAATGCGAAATCCAGCGTGATCGTGGCGTCTGGTGCGATCATGCGTTCAACCGAGGAATGGCTGATGTCGCGTTCGTGCCAGAGCGCGACGTTCTCCATCGCGGGCACCACGGTCATCCGGACCAGACGGGCAAGACCCGTCAGGTTTTCCGTCAGGACCGGGTTGCGCTTGTGCGGCATGGCCGAAGAGCCTTTCTGCCCCTTGGAGAAGAATTCTTCGGCTTCCAGGACTTCCGTCCGCTGCATATGGCGGATCTCGATCGCGATGTTCTCCATCGACGAGGCGGTCACGCCAAGCGCGGCGAAGAATGCGGCGTGACGGTCGCGCGGGATGACCTGACTGGAAATCGGCTCGGGCATCAGGCCCAGTTTCTCGCAAACGTGTTCTTCCACGCGGGGATCGACGTTTGCAAAGGTGCCAACTGCGCCGGAAATCGCGCCAGTGGCGATCTCGGCCCGCGCTGTCTTCAGGCGACGCAGGTTCCGGTCCATTTCGGCATAGAACCGGGCAAAGGTCAGGCCCATCGTCACCGGTTCTGCGTGGATGCCGTGGCTTCGACCCATGCGAACCGTCATCTTGTGTTCAAACGCGCGCGTCTTGAGCGCTTCGAGCAGTTTCTCGACATCGGCAATCAAGAGATCGGCGGCGCGGACAAGCTGGATGTTCAGCGTGGTGTCGAGCACTTCCGAGGAAGTCATGCCCTGATGAACGAACCTTGCTTCGTCAGATCCGACGATTTCGGCCAGATGGGTCAGGAACGCGATGACGTCATGCTTGGTGACGGCTTCGATTTCATCAATCCGGGCGACGTCGAATTCCGTGTCCTTGGCTTTCCAGACGGCGGCGGCATTCTCGGCCGGGATGGTGCCCATTTCCGCCATGGCATCGCCGGCATGAGCTTCGATTTCAAACCAGATGCGGAATTTCGTTTCTGGCGACCAGATGGCGGTCATTTCAGGGCGGGCATAGCGGGGGATCATGAGCAATCGGGCCTTTCGTCGTGACGCGCCTGCTCTTAGACTGACGACCCGCAGACAACAAGAAGGTGACCTGCGTTGCGGTGTCTCATGATGGATCTCACCCTGGCGGTGACCGATGCCTGATCTGGCGTTGCCGGGAAGTCTTGCCGCGTTCGAGGGCCGCTGGCGTCTCGACCGCGTCATTCGGCAGGCGGACGGGCCCGAGGGTCGCCTGAAGGGACACGCGACCTTCACCCGGGGTGGACCCGGCACACTGGTCTGTGACGAAGAGGGCGAGATGCAACTTGGCACGGCTCCACCCTTGCGGGCGACGCGGCGTTACCTCTGGCGGTCCGGGGGCGGCGGGATCGAGGTCAGTTTCGACGACAACCGTCCGTTTCATGGGTTCACTTTGGGCGTGGCCGCGCCCACGGCCATCCACATCTGCCCACCTGATCGCTACGAAGTGGCCTATGACTTTGCCGATTGGCCCATCTGGCGCGCGACGTGGACGGTCGAAGGGCCAAGAAAAGCTTATGTCATGACCAGCCGCTATGCGCGGGATTGAGTATTTTCTGCAGAATGATGGGGCCAGCTGGCGTTCTGGCAGGGTGGCTTGCTCTGACCGGGAGCGGGTGCGATAAGGCACTCAATGTAGCGACAGCCAAGGGAATATGAGAATGGCAAGCGTAGCAGTCCGGCCGGTTCTGGCCGATGTGGTCTGGTCGACCGAGGGCACCTCGGTCTGGGTGAAGCGACTGGTTCTTCTGGTCGTGGGCGTTCTGGCGCTGGCTGTTGCGGCCAAGATCCGCATACCGATGTGGCCGGTCCCCCTGACGATGGGAACGTTCGCCGTTCTCACGATCGGCGCGGCTTATGGCCCGCGCTTGGGTCTTTCGACCATTCTAGCCTACCTCCTCGTGGGCGCGTTTGGATTTGATGTCTTTGCAGGCTCCTCGGCTGAAAACGCCGGTCTTGCCTACATGATGGGCGGCACGGGCGGCTATCTGGTTGGCTATGCGCTGGCCGCGGTGGCTTTGGGCGCCTTCGCGCGTCGCGGCTGGGATCGTTCGATGACGTGGATGGCCGTTGCCATGTTGATCGGTAACGCGTTGATCTACATTCCGGGTCTTTTGTGGCTGGGCGTTCTTTACGGCTGGGACAAGCCGATCCTTGAATGGGGCCTGACGCCATTCCTTCTGGGTGACGCGCTGAAGCTGGCACTGGCCGCGCTTCTGGTGCCTGCGATCTGGAAGCTGGTGGGCAACGCCCGCACCTGATTTTGCCAAAGGGCGAATTCTGAGGGCAGTCCCGTTTGGGGCTGCCCTTTTTCTTTAGCTCTCGATCAGTATCGTTTCGACCCGGGCGCCCCGTTCGAGCGTTTTGTGAACCGGGCATTTGTCCGCAATCTCCAAGAGCCTTTTGCGTTCCGCATCGGACAGCTCACCCTCCAGCCGGATTTCCCGGCGGAAGCTGTCGATCCGGGTCTCAACCGCGGTCTCGGCATCCTGTGCGTGGACCTTGTCATGCGTGACATCGACTGAGACGTGGGTCAGTTTCAGCCCCTTGCGGCGCGCATACATCCGGATCGTCATCGAGGTGCAGGCCCCAAGACCGGCCGAGATGAAGCCGTAAGGTGTCAGGCCTTTGTTCGTACCGCCATAGGCCTGCGGTTCGTCCGCGACGACGTGGTGATAAGGACCATTCTGAACGTCTTGCAAAAAGCCATTCGGGTCGGCTTCCGACACCCGGATCACGCCTTCCGGCGCACCGATCGGCGGCGCGGGCGGCTTCAGGTCGAGGTAGCGACCGGCCCAGGCCGAGATGACGTCGGCGGCATATTCGGCATCCGCCGGGTTGGTGATCAGGTGATCGGCATCATCCAGCGTGACGAAGCTTTTGGGGTGTTTGGCGGCCACGAAGATGTTCGTCGCGTTCTCGACACCAACCGTCCGGTCGAGCGGGGCATGCATGACCAGAAGCGCTTTCTTCAGCGCGCCGATGGCAGGGGCCAACGAGGCGGCGCTGACGTCTTCGACAAAGCCTTGCCCGATCCGGATCGGACGACCGGCGAGTTCGACGTCCGCCACGCCATTGGCGGCGATTTCGTCCAAGGCGTCGCCAAAATTATGCGTGACGTGACCCGGATCAAATGGCGCGCCGATCGTGACCACGGCCTTGATGCTCTCGATTTCACCCGCAGCCTTCAGAACGGCAGCGCCACCCAGCGAGTGCCCGATCAGCAGGCTTGGTGCCATGCCACGTTCGGACAGGCTTTCAGCGGCGCGGACCAGATCGCCCACGTTGGTCGAAAACGTGGTGTTGGCGAATTCGCCCTTGGAATGGCCAAGACCCGTGAAATCAAAACGCAGGACGGCAATGCCCATCCCCGCGAGCCTTGCGGCGATGCGACGGGCGGCGGTAATGTCCTTGCCGCAGGTAAAGCAATGCGCAAAGAGCGCCGTCGCCAAATGCGGCCCTTCCGGCAGGTCAAGCCGCGCGGCCAATGCGTCTCCGGCGTGCCCTTCGAATGTAAAGCGTTCCATGCTCATCGTGTCGGCTCCTCAAGCGTCTTGGCCTCAAGGTGAGGGGGCAGACCGCCTCGGGCAAGGGTATTGTCACACGCGTCACGCGGGTGTGAGGCGATGCGAACAGGCGGCATCTGACGGCTTGACGGCACTGGGGCATCGGCTCAGGGTCTCGAACATGAGCCTCACCGTCTTTTTCGCCGTCCTCCTTGCCGCGTTCTTGCATGCGGCGTGGAATGCCGTGGTGAAGGGCGGGGCGGACAAGTTGGCAGGCATGGCCGGGATGACGGTCGGCCACGCGGTGCCGGGCCTGCTGGCGATCCTCGTTTTCCCGCCGGTCGACCCTGCCGCTTATCCCTGGATTGCAGTCAGCATCTTTTTGCATTTCGGCTATCAGGTCTTCCTTCTGACGTCCTACAAGCTGGGCGATCTGAGCCAGGTCTACCCCTTGGCGCGCGGGTCTGCGCCTTTGATCGTGACCGTGGTCTCGGTTCTGGCCCTTGGCGCGACGCTTTCGGGGATGGAGATGGTGGCAATCCTGATCATTGCCTGTGGGATCATCTCGATCGGTCTGGGTCGTGGCGGGCGCGCCAATCCGCAAGCCGTTGCAGCAGCGCTGATTACAGGCGGTTTCATCGCATCCTATTCACTGGTTGACGGTGTAGGTGCGCGACTTTCCGGGTCGCCAGTTGCGTTCTTCGGCTGGATCTCGATGCTTGGGGCGATCCCGTTTGCGATCTTCA
>CAZMKY010000192.1:0-5160 GCA_964566835.1 uncultured Rhodobacterales bacterium | reverse complement strand
GCCTGCCGCGATGTCTTACCGATCAGGTGGCCTTCGCCCGAGACGCGCTGCCCGAGGGCGAGGTCGGTGACGTTCCGGCCAAGCTCCACGATCTCGCCGGCGAATTCATGTCCGGTGATGAGGGGCACTGGCACTGTGCGCGCGGCCCACTCGTCCCAGTCCCAGATGTGGATGTCGGTGCCACAGATCCCGGTCTTGTTCACGCGGATCAGGACGTCATCCGGCCCGATCTCGGGCACGGGCGCTTGGATCATCTCCAGTCCCGGGGCGGGCGCGGACTTGGACAGCGCGCGCATGGTATTCTGGCGGGGCGTTCGAGTATTTTTGGCAGAATGATCGGACATCAGAGCGCTCCGGTGTCTTTGCCGGCGGCGATGAAGGAATCGGCAGCGCGGTCAAGGTCCTCGGTCGAAAGGGCCGCGTTCATCTGGGTGCGAATGCGGGCCTGACCTTTGGGGACAACGGGGAAGAAGAAGCCCGAGACATAGACGCCCCGGTCGAAGAGCGCTGCCGCCATGTCTTGCGCCAGTCGTGCGTCGCCCAGCATCACCGGGACAATCGGATGTTCGCCCGGAAGCGTTGTGAAGCCAGCGTCTTCCAGCCTGCCACGCCAGTGGCGTGTGTTTGCGAAGAGCTTCTCGCGGAGCGCGTCGCCTTCAACGACGATTTTTAGCGCCGCACGCCCGGCTTCGACCACCATCGGAGGCAGGGCGTTTGAGAATAGGTAAGGGCGCGAGCGTTGGCGGAGAAGCTCGACAATCTTGGCCGAAGCCGCCGTATAGCCGCCGATGGCGCCGCCCAGCGCCTTGCCCAGCGTCCCTGTCAGGATGTCGACCTTGACGCCAGCATGCGCCGGCGTCCCCCGGCCTTCAGGCCCCATGAAACCCGTCGCGTGGCAGTCGTCGACCATGATCAACGCATCATAGGTATCGGCGAGCGCGCGAATACCTTTCAGATTGGCCAGATAACCATCCATCGAGAAGACGCCATCCGTCGCGATCATGATGGTCCTCGCCCCCGCGGCGCGTGCCTCTTTCAGCTTGGCCTCAAGATCGGTCATGTCGTTGTTGGCGTAGCGAAAGCGTTTGGCTTTGCAGAGTCTCACGCCGTCGATGATCGACGCGTGGTTCAGCGCATCAGAGATGATAGCGTCGTCCGGTCCGAGCAAAGGTTCAAAGAGGCCACCATTTGCGTCGAAGCACGCGGCGTAGAGGATGGCGTCTTCCATTCCGAGGAAACTGGCGAGCTCGGTCTCGAGCTTGCGGTGGATGTCGTGCGTCCCGCAGATGAAGCGGACGGAGGCCATGCCGAAGCCGTGCGTGTCGAGCGCCCCTTTTGCAGCAGCCACCAACCGGGGATCATCTGCCAGTCCAAGATAGTTGTTGGCGCAAAGGTTCAGCATTTCACGACCCGAAACGTCGATATGAGCCCCTTGCGGAGACGTCAGCGGACGTTCCCGTTTCATCAGGCCTTGGGCGTCAATATCGGCAAGGGTCTGGTCGAGAGTGTTGGCGAAATCTGACATGGGGCGCGCTCCTTCAATGGGGCGGCTTTACACGATAACGGACGGAATGACAATATATTGGATGCGTGTCCGGCTTAGCGGAATTCCACAATCAGGAGCGCGTGGGCTGATCCATCGACCGTTGCGATCCGGTGCGCGTCCTCGACGCCGTAGCGGGCGCTGTCACCGGGTTGAAGGGTCACGTCCGTGCCTGACGCCTCAACGCTCAGGGAACCCTCCATCACGATCAGGTGCTCGCGTACCCCTGCCCCGTGCCCGTCGCTGTCCAAAGTGCCGCCTGCCTCGAACGCAAGATCATAGATCTCCTGCCGACCAACGTCCTCGGGCGGGCTGAGGATGCGAATACGGCATCCTTCACCGAGACCATCCATCTGAGGCGCTTCGCCGCTGCGGATTACGGAAATAGCGGGTCGCGATTGACCATCGTCCAGAAGCCCAGCGAAATCCATGCCAAGCGCCTGCGTCAGGTTCCAGAGCGTTGCCACGGTAGGAGAGCTTTCGCCCCGTTCGATCTGGCTGACCATGGAACGGGACACACCGGACAATTGGGCCACGGCGTCGAGCGACAATCCCTTGTCGGCGCGCACCTCTTTCAGGCGAACGGCGATGCGGGTCTGGATCTCTGGCTTTGTCATGGCGCGGAGTATCACCTGTCAGACGGTGTCCGTCCATCACATGCTTTTCCGCACCTTTCGAGGGAACGAAAGTCGCCACCCGCGTGTTTCTGAAACAAAGGAGATGTCGCATGCGCATGATATGTTTTCTGTCCGCCCTTGTTCTGGCCGCACGCCCCCTTGCCGCAGAGCAGGTGGGCGAAGTCGGTGTCGACTGGGTTGGAAACGATATCATCGTTGAGGCCATCGCCGACCCGGATGTCGACGGCGTCACATGCCATATTGCGTATTTTGAACGCGGTCTGATCGACCGACTGTCCCACGGGAACTGGTTCGAAGACCCCTCCAATGCCTCGATCGATTGCCGCCAGACCGGCCCGATCACGGTCGGCGACATCGCGCGTGGCCAAGGTGGTGAGGAAGTCTTTCGGGAGCGTCGGTCAATCATCCTGAAGTCGCTTCGGATCAAACGGATCTTCGATGAGGGCAACCAGACGCTGATCTACGTGGCCCACGCGCGCGAACTGACGCAGGGATCTGCAAAGATGTCGATTTCGACGATCCCGCTTTACCAACCGCAGCGCATGAACTGATCGGAGCTTCTGGCGTGAAGGACTTGGTTGTCACCGAAGAGGATAGTCTGCCGGTTGAAACGGAGGATGACTTCCTGCGCCATGTCCGTCAGCGCGGTTGGCTGTCGCGACTTGTGTCGATGACACCGCGGGCAGATGTCGTCGTGCACGACATCACATCAGAGCGGTGGCGCACCGAGCCTCTGACCATGGCGCTTTTGACAGACTTCCACATCATGCGTCCATGGACGCCCATCAAGGCGCTTCAGTCCTATGTCGATGCCGTCAATGAGATGAAGGTCGATATCGTTTTCCTGCTTGGGGACTACACTTCGGCGCACCACACTCCGGGCTGGCGAGAGGATCCTGACCGTGTCGCAGATGTTCTGGCCAGTCTCGACGCGCCGCTTGGCGTTCATGCCATAATGGGAAACCACGACTGGCTTGATGATGGTCTTGCGCAAACCAGATCCTACAAGACTTCCGCGATCACGCAGGCACTGGTCCGCCGCAAGATCAACCCGTTGATCAACACCGCCCGGCGTATAACGCATGCGGGTCAGGACCTCTGGATCGTGGGTCTCGACAGCCAGACAGCCCCGGCGGATGACGAAGGCGGCGTCGGACGCCACGATGCCGATCAGGCTTTTGCCGAGGTGCCGGACGAGAGCCTCGCGATTCTTCTTGCGCATGAGCCCGACTACTTTGTTTTCGGCGACAAGCGCCCGGTTCTGCAACTTTCGGGGCATACACATGGAGGTCAGGCCAACTTTTTTGGCTGGCGACCCTTCACGCCGTCCGAATATCCGCAACGTTACGCCTATGGGCATGTTGTAGAGGACGGGCAGCATCTTATTGTGTCTGGCGGGCTTGGATACACCCATCTGCCCCTGAGAATTGCACAGCCGCCCGAGATCACTTTGGTCAGAATAGGAGCGGCATCCTGAACGGAGACAGCCTTCATGTCCGCATCTGAAATCGTCATCCTGTCCGGGGCCCGAACTGCTATTGGCACGTTTGGTGGCGCCTTGGCCGGGACCCCGCCCACCAAACTTGGCGCCATCGTGGCCCGTGCCGCGCTTGAACGTGCCGGCGTAGAGGGCGGGCAGATTGGCACCGTCACTTATGGTCATGTGATCAATACCGAACCGCGCGACATGTATGTCAGCCGCGTCGCGGCGATGGACGCCGGGATCCCGGAAACGGTGCCCGCAATGAATGTGAACCGGCTGTGCGGATCTGGCGCGCAAGCGATCGTCTCTGTCATTCAGTCCCTTGCCTTGGGCGATGCGGAATTTGGTCTTGCCGGCGGTGCCGAAAGTATGAGCCGTTCGCCACACATTCTCCCTTCGGCCCGTTGGGGCCAGAAGATGGGCGACACCAGCTTTCAGGACATGATGCTGGGCGCGCTGAACTGCCCGTTTGGCACCGGTCATATGGGCGTGACGGCCGAAAACGTTGCCGCGGAGCACGATGTCAGCCGCGAAGATCAGGATGCCTTTGCCCTTGAAAGCCAGACGCGGGCGGCCCGTGCCATCGAAGCCGGGTACTTCAAGGACCAGATCGTCCCGGTTGAGGTTCGCGTCCGTCGCGACACCGTCGCCTTCGATACGGACGAACATCCAAAATCGACGACCGCTGAAGCATTGGCTGGGCTGCGGCCTGTTTTTCAGAAGGACGGCAGTGTCACGGCAGGAAACGCGTCGGGGATCAACGATGGAGCGGCCGCCTTGGTGCTGGCGCGGGCGGACGCGGCGGAGGCTGCCGGGTTGACACCCCGCGCGCGCGTTTTGGGATATGCCCATGCGGGCGTGCGGCCGGACGTGATGGGGATTGGTCCAGTCCCGGCCGTTCAGAACTTGCTGGCAAGAACCGGTCTCTCGGCGTCGGATTTCGATGTCGTGGAATCGAACGAGGCTTTCGCGGCCCAAGCCATTGCGGTGAACCGCGGTCTCGGCCTCGAACCGGCCATCGTGAACCCGAATGGCGGTGCAATCGCGCTTGGACATCCGGTTGGGGCGACAGGTGCAATCCTGACGGTCAAGGCGCTCTATGAGCTGGAGCGGACCGGCGGCAAGCGCGCCCTGATCACCATGTGCATTGGTGGCGGACAAGGCATCGCCTTGGCGATCGAGCGGATCTGAAGCGCCAGTTAAGGACGCGTTTACTCAGTGGCGGCATAACTCGGTCAGGTGATTTCGATCACCTGACAAGAGGATATGTCGCCAATGACCCTGACCCCCGATCTGGAAAGCGAACGCCGAGCCCGCCTGAAAGCAGAAAAGCGGCTGGAGCAAACCCGGACAGAGCTGTTTGCCGCGAACCAGAAGATTGCAGCGCATGCCCGGACTTTGTCTGATCAGGTGATCTTCACACGGCAAGCCGCGCACACGGCACAGGAAGAAGCGGCGGAGCTACGTCATGACATCGACGGGGCGCGGCAGGATCT
>CAZMKY010000191.1:0-3186 GCA_964566835.1 uncultured Rhodobacterales bacterium | reverse complement strand
CTACACCACGATGGCCGCCGCACATGCTGCGGCCCGAGCGATGGCCAGCCGCGCCGAGGGGGACGTCGAGGTGCGGAGTCTGCAGGGGGCTTGAGGTAAGGCGTTAGTCTGCCAAATCTTCTTCAAGGATTGTGACTTTGTCGCATTCCTCCGAGCCGCTTTTCCAGAGCGCGGAACGCGTATCAACCTTGCGTTCCAGCCACTTGCCCCGCGTCGCGGAAAAGTACCTCAGGTAGGTCTCGTGGCGCACAGAGACGCGTGACGCATTGTCAGCGGCAAGCGTCATGTCAAAAAAGCTGGGCGCGGTATCGGTTACCGACAACATGAAACATTTTGCAACGCGGAGATGCGCCAAAGCCAGCTTGGTCTGCATCCGACCATCGCGGCTGCCTTGCATGGTCATAGACGCACGCGATCCGAAATCGCCGGTCTTCGATGCTTCGCCAATCGCTCGGGGGGCAACCGTCAAGTCAGGAAAACTTGAGAAGCCGCGCTCAGACTTTTTGCGCGTAGGGATGAAAACCGCAATCTCGCCGACGGTTATGGCATTTAGGCCTTCGTTGGCGATCTTAATGGACAACGCTCCATCATTGGCCATGTAGAATGATACGATCTCCGCTTCGCTCGCATTGAAAGCCTTGCGGTAGGCCGGTAGCCAGTCGAGTAGGAAGCCAATGGCTCCAAGGCCAAGCGCAATGGCACCGGCCAGGCCTGCAATTGAAACGATCCGTGCCCAGATTTCATTTTGCGACTTTTTGCAGTTCTGGCAGATCCGGGCGCCGGTCGGGTTGTCGAACTTGCAATGAATGCAGGGAGTGCTCCTGATATCATCTGCCATCGCAGTGCCTTTCGAATGCGCGTCTTCAAATTCAGAAACCGTAACACCGTGGCCCGTCCTTGCCTATTGCCCGTTTGTGTGGCCCGAAGACCGTGAATGACGCAGCGGCACTGGGGCCGTCACCTTGCCCGTTTGCGTGCCAGCGGCTACGTCCAATCCACTTGGAGGGACTGAGCCATGCACACCCCGATCATCACGGGCACGGGCGTTTTCACGCCCGAGAATGTCATCACCAATGACGAACTTGTGGAAAGCTTCAACGCGCATGTCGCGCGGTTCAATGCTGCGCACGCGGATGCCATCGCAGCCGGAGAGGTTGAGGCAATGTCACCGTCATCGGCGGAATTCATCACCGCCGCCAGCGGGATTGAGAACCGCTATGTGATCGACAAGGCCGGTGTTCTTGATCCCGACCGCATGTTCCCTGCCATCGCGCCGCGGCCTGACGACGCCCCGAGCCTGATGGCCGAGATGGCACTGGATGCCATTCAGAAAGCGCTCGCCGCGGCGGGAAAGGCAGCCGAGGACGTGGACCTGATCCTCTGTGCGGCGTCGAACCATGAGCGCGCCTATCCCGCGATTGCCGTGGAAATTCAAAGTCTTCTGGGCGCCGGGGGGTTTGCTTTCGATATGAACGTGGCCTGTTCTTCCGCGACCTTCGGCTTGCAGACGGCCAGTGACATGATCCGCACCGGTTCGGTCGAATGCGCCATCGTTGTTTCGCCAGAGATCTGTTCAGCGCACCTCGAATGGCGCGACCGCGACTGTCATTTCATTTTCGGCGATGTTGCCACCGCAATGGTCGTCGAACGCGACACAGGGCAATCCGGTTTCCGCGTACGCTCGACCCGCTGCGCCACGTCGTTTTCGAACAACATTCGCAACAATGACGGCTTCCTGCGGCGCACCCACGACCAGATGGAAGACCGACGCGACATGCAGTTCGTTCAGGAAGGCCGGAAGGTCTTCAAGGAGGTGTTGCCCTTGGTGTCCAAGCATATTGCCGCGCACATGGACGACGAAGGCGTGGGCGCGGACGATCTGAAGCGGCTTTGGTTGCATCAGGCGAACAAGACCATGAACGACTATATCGGCAAGAAGGTCCTTGGCCGTGTGCCTGAACCCGAGGAACAGCCGAACATCTTGCAGGACTACGCCAACACGTCGTCTGCGGGTTCGATCATCGCGTTCTCCAAGCATTCGGCCGACCTGAAGCCGGGGGATGTTGGATTGCTCTGCTCTTTCGGTGCGGGCTATTCCGTCGGCTCTGCCGTTCTGGAGCGCGTCTGAACAAGGGCAACGGCACTTATCAGAGCAAGATGCTTGGGCGATTGAAGTCTCTCAAGTCAACGATCCAGCCTTTTCGGGTTCTGAAGCCCTCCGTATGGAATTCCAAAGGCTCTGGTATCTCTACGATTTCCGTTTTCGGTCCAAATAACTGGCGTTCGTCCTGCCATGTCTGACCGCGCGCGAAGGAGACACGGTACTGTCCCGGCGGGCAAAGGACACGGAAGAGATCGCCACCGTTGAAATGCGCCGCGATCGCGTCCTCTCCTCCGGGCACCGATGCGAGTTTCACGAAATAGGCGTGACCCGGAGATGTTGTGACGTGCAACGGAAAGACCAGAGGCAGGCCAGTTCGGTTCCAGGCCAGCCCACGTCTGGGCGCGTCCGCCAAAACCAGCGACGGTGCTGACAGGGCGGCAAGGCAGAAGGTACGTCGGGTGAACATTGAAGGCCCATTGTGATCGACAGCAACCGCGGTTAGAGCCGAGGCATGGCCAAGCTCTATTTCCATTATTCGACCATGAACGCCGGTAAGTCGACGCTGCTTTTGCAAGCGTCCTACAACTATCGCGAACGGGGCATGCAAACCTATCTTCTGACCGCGTCGATTGATGGGCGTGCTGGAAAAGGCCGCATTGGCAGTCGCATTGGCATCGGGGCCAGCGCGGACATGTACGACACGTCGAGCGACATGTTTGCCATGCTGGAGCGCCGCTTGAAGCAGGGGCCGGTGGCTTGTGTCTTTATCGACGAGGCGCAGTTCTTGACGAAAGATCAGGTCTGGCAACTGGCCCGTGCCGTCGATGATCTGCGCATTCCGGTGATGTGCTACGGGCTCCGCGTTGATTTTCGGGGCGAGTTGTTCCCGGGATCCGCTGCGCTTCTGGCGCTTGCGGACGAGATGCGAGAGGCGCGGACGATCTGCTATTGCGGCAAGAAGGCCACCATGGTCGTTCGACAAGACGAGGACGGCAATACGCTGACCGAGGGCGATCAGGTGCAGAGCGGCGGCAACGAGACCTATGTCTCGCGGGGCCGCCGCCATTGGCGCGAGGCGGTCG
>CAZMKY010000190.1:0-2203 GCA_964566835.1 uncultured Rhodobacterales bacterium | reverse complement strand
ATGGGAAGACCGCCAAGGCATTGATGTACCACGTGCCGACTGAGTGGGCCTCCAGTTCTACGAAGGGGGCGATGGCCGGTGGAAGGCTGTCCGGATCGTCTTCCGGCGCCTCAGTGATGGCATAGCTCAAGAGCATGCCAGAGACCGCTCCATCGTGTTCGGCGACCATGGCATTCTTGTAGGAAAATCCACCCTCCTCGCGGCCGGCGCGCTGCACGCCGATGTCCAGCGGGCTTTGGCCCTTTTCTGCCTGTTTCGCCCAAAGCCAACTTGGGATGCCCTCGCCCGCGGTGTCGATCAGCTTGGCCAATGCTAGTGCGTCGTTCTTCTGCGCCGGTCGCATCTTCGCGGTGTCAAAGCCTGTCATTTCAGTTCCTCGAATATCGTAATTCTGGCTGGCAATCGGTCGGGCCTTCGCCCGACCGTCCCAGCGTACTCTTATGCGGCTTTTATCGCGGCGCCCTGCGCAGCAATGCAGCCGACATGTCGGTGATCCGTGCCGCAGCACCCGCCGATGACCCGCAGGTTCGGCAGCCATTTGGTCAGGTCGCCGCTCAAGCGCCCAAGCTCAACAGGATCGCCGTCATCCAGAACCTCGGCCTCATCCAGTTCAGCGTGGCTCATGCGGGACGCATTGGACCGTACGCCGCCAATGCGCTTTGACCATCCGGCACCGGCCTCAAGCGTGTCACGGAAGTGATCCGGGTGTGCACAGTTGATCATGTAGTAAATCGGCGCGCTGTCCGTCGCTTGGTCCACTTCCTCAATCGCGTCCGCAAGCGTTTGGCCCGACGGCAACCGCCCATCGGTCTCCAGCGTGAACGAGATCACGACCGGCACATCGATTTCCTTTGCCGCCCGCGCGATCCCGACGGCCTCGGCCGCGTGGGTCAGCGTCATGGCGCTGATCAGATCGACGCCGGCTTTGCCCAAGGCGTGGATCTGCGGTGCATGGATCAGAAGCGCTTCTTCAGCCGAGACTTCGCTGTCGGGGGCATAGGCATCGCCCGCCGGACCGACGAGACCGTTGATCAGGATCGGGCACGCTTCGTCTTCGTGGCGCTCGCGAATGGCGCGGACGAACGCGACAGCCCGCGTGTTGGTTTCCAACACATCTTTCAGGGTCTGACCAAGCGCGCCGGCCCAAGCCGCCCCTGCACGCCATGTCGGCGCGTCGAGGACGAAGCCGCGACCCGTCTTGCGCGCGATCGCGATATAGCGTTCGAAATAGTCCCGAAGATCCTGACGGCCTTCAGCCGTGTCCAGAAGTGCCGCGGCCGAGAAGCAGGGCAGGTCGTGCCCCTTGTCGAAGATCATGAACGTCTCAAGCCCGCCATCTGACAGGTAGAAACGGTTTGATTGAGTAAGCTTTTGAATTCGCATCATTGCAGTCCTTGCCAGTTGATGGCTTGGGTCTAATCGAAGTGCCAAGGCGGCGAGTAGTTGCCGCGTGGTCCAGTTGTGTCGGATGGTTTCTTGCCTTATTTTCAAAGCCTAAATTTGCGAGGGGCCGGATTATTTCTCTGCCGGTCAGTGTCAACTGGACTCGCAGTACAGTGGAACCTCGGGCATGGACCCAAAAGTCGATACACGCAGCCGAATCCTGGACATCGCCGAAGCTGCTGTTCTGGAAAAAGGATTTGAAGCGACCTCGATTGAAGAAATCGTGGCAGGCGCGGAGATTTCGCGTGGCGGCTTCTTTTACCACTTCAAGGACAAGAACGCTTTGGCACGCGCGATGTTGGAGCGTTACATCGAAGTGGAGAATGCGCTTTATGACGATCTGTTTGCGCGGGCGCGCGAGCTGAACGACGATCCGTTACATTGCATGCTGATCGGGCTGAAGCTTCTTGCAGAGATGTTGGAGGAAATGCCGACAGGGCATCCGGGCTGCGTCATCGCCTCCACGGCCTATCAGGACCGCCTGTTCGACGCAGGCGTCCGCGATTTGAACCGGCAAGCCATTCTGGGGTGGCGCAAGCGTTTTCGGGGCATGTTTGAAGAGATCGCAGCGGTTTATGAGCCGCGCGAACCTGTGAACCTCGACGCCTTGGGGGACATGGTGTCCGGTGTGGTTGAAGGCGGTCTTGTGCTGCAGCGCGCGCTTCGCGAACACAACAACGCGTCCGAGCAGATCATGCTTTTCCGAACCTATCTGAAGCTTCTCTTCGCCCCCCGCCCCTGAGATATCGGCTTCAAGCGC
>CAZMKY010000189.1:0-9748 GCA_964566835.1 uncultured Rhodobacterales bacterium | reverse complement strand
AGCCAGTTGTGCTTGGTGCAGGGGCGGGTGATGCCGACGGTGTCGGCTTCCTGAAAGGCGTCATTGCCGATCATGAAGGTCGGGACCTGACCGGTCAGGACGACGATCGGAATTGAATCCATCAGCGCATCGGTCAGGCCGGTCACGGCATTCGTTGCGCCGGGACCCGAGGTCACGAGGACAACACCCGGCTTGCCGGTCGAGCGCGCATAGCCTTCCGCGGCATGCACGGCGCCTTGTTCGTGGCGGACGAGGACGTGACGGATCTGGTTCTGCTGGAAAATTTCGTCATAGATCGGAAGCACGGCACCGCCGGGATATCCGAACACAACCTCCACACCCTGATCTCTCAGGGCTTCCACTACCATCTTTGCGCCTGTCATCTGCTCTGTCATCGCGCCCATCCTGTTCCTGTCGCGCATAAAAAAGCCCCCGGAGGTGTCTCGGGGGCGCATGGTGTAACCGTTAGGTTGCCGTTAAAGGCCCATGCGCCATCGTCCTACAATTCCTACAAGGGTCCGGGTCATCCGGGTCTCCATTTACATCGTGCGCGTCAAACTATGGGGCCAGAAAAGGGGCGTCAACAGCGAAAATTGCAATTTTCGTGCGCGTGGGTGCATTTAGTTTTGCATTTATGTCGCAGGATGCGGTTTTTGGGCATTATCCGACATTCTGAGTGGAGACGACAGCTTCCCAAGGGGCAAGCTCCATCTCTGTCGTCAATCTCTCGCGCCCGTGCGTGGAAATCAGCGTCGTCGATTGCGCGATATCTTCGGCTGGCAGCATGACGCGCGCAGGGCGATCCGACCAGTTCACGACGACGTTCAACCGCGTTTCGGCGTCCTGCCGAGCGTAGGCAAAGACTTGATCGTCTTCGACAAGCACGGGCTCGAAATCCCCGTCTGTGATGACGGCATGATCTTTACGAAGTTGAACCAGCGTCTTGTAGTGCGCCAAGGGGCTGTCCGGGTCGTTCGCTTGCCCGGCCACATTGATGTCTTTCGCGTGGGCCGGAATGGTGATCCAGGGTGTGCCTGTCGTAAAACCAGCGCCTGCATCGTCCGACCATGCGACCGGTGTTCGTGCGTTGTCTCGGCTGTTGGTCATGGCGCCCTGAAGAAAATCGCCGGATGCCACGCCGTCCGTAACGCGTTCGTCGTAGAGGTTCAGCGTTTCCAGATCCCGGTAGTCTTCGATCCGGTCGAAGCCCGCGTTCGGCATGCCAATTTCTTCGCCTTGGTAGATGAAGGGTGTGCCTTTCATGAGGTGCATCGCAGTTGCAATGGCCTTGGCCGCATCAGGTGAGCCATTTCCATAGCGGCTGACTTGACGCGGTAGATCGTGGTTCGACAGGAAAAGCGCGTTCCATCCGTCATTTGATAGGGCCGCCTGCCAGTCGAACCAGACGCGCTTGAAGGCTGGCAGATCGAAGGGCAGGGGCTGCCACTTGCCGCCATCTGGATCCCAGCCTTCGACGATGTGGGCGAATTGGAACATCATATCCAACTCCGCCCGGTCCTGCCCTGTGTAGAGAAGCGCCGTGTCAGTCGTAACGGACCAGGATTCCCCAATGGTCAGCAGGTCGCTGCCGGACAAGACTTCGCGGTGCATTTCTTGCAGGTATTCGTGAAGGCGCGGACCGTCCGTGGCAATCTTTTCGTCGGGCACTTTGCCAATATGGTCGATCACATCCATGCGGAAACCGCCAATGCCCCGATCGCGCCACCACCGCATCATGTCGTAGACCTCGGCGCGGAGCGCGGGGTTCTCCCAGTTCAGATCGGGTTGTTCCTTGGCGAAGAAGTGCAGGAAGTATTGACCGGACTTGGGCTCCAACGACCAGGCGGGGCCGCCGAAATAGGACCGCAGATCATTCGGTGGCCCACCATCAGGTGCCGGGTCGCGCCAAACATAGAAATCGCGAAAAGGCGACGTCGGATCTGCCAGCGCATCTTGGAACCAGGGGTGCTGATCGCTGGTGTGGTTGACGACGAGATCCATCACGATGCGAATGCCGCGAACACGCGCTTCGTGGATGAGCGTGTCCATATCTTCCAGCGTGCCGAACTCTGGCGCGATGTCGCGATAGTTCGAGATGTCGTAGCCATTGTCGACCATGGGCGAGGTGAACACCGGAGACAGCCACAAGATCCCGATGCCCAGATCCTGCAAATGGTCGAGGCGCGATATGATGCCGGGGATATCACCAACACCATCGCCGTTGGCGTCCGCAAAAGAGCGGGGATAGATCTGATAAGCGGTCTGTCGGGCCCACCAGGGCGAAGCACTTTTAGTCATGGCGCCAGCTAATCAGTTCCGTGCGGCCCTGCAACGCAGATGACGAATGATCCGGGCTGCGCTAGATCACTTTCCTATGGAAGCAGACACGGAACAAGCGACCCACCTTCGCGGTCGGGACGCGGCACGGCCAAGCCACATTCCCTGGAGAGGCTGGCGGGACATCCTTCGTCGCACGGTTGTCAGGCTGAGCGCCGGTGATCTTGGGCTGATTGCAGCCGGCGTTGCCTTTTATGCGCTCCTGGGCTTGTTCCCGGCCCTCGCCGCCATGACCGCGTTGGCGGGGTTGGTGACCGATCCGGGTGCGATCGTCTTCGAGTTGGATGAAATCGCCGATATTATGCCACCCGAGGCTGCGAAAATTCTTCTGGATCAGGCCAATGCGGTCGCGGGGTCAGCCGACGACAGCCTGACGATCGCGCTGATCATAGGTGTTGCGATTGCCCTAATAGCTGCGCGGCGCGCCACCAACAGCCTGCTGCATGGTCTCAACCTTGCCTTTGGCGAAGATGAGAAGCGCGGGTTCTTTGCCAAACTTCTGATCGAAATCGGGCTGACGGCGGGTCTGATGCTTGGTGCGCTCATGATGCTGGCCTTGCTTGTGGTCTTGCCGGCCGTCTTGGCTTTCATCTCGCTCGGGCAGGCGACCGAGCTGTTGGTCGAGGTGTCACGCTGGTTGATCGTGGCGTTGGTGTTCGTCGTCGGGCTGGCCACGCTCTACCGCTATGGACCTTCTCGACGGAACGCCCGTTGGCGGTGGCTGACGCCGGGCGCGGTTTTGGCCGGGTTGCTTTGGTTTGCCGGGTCGGTTGGTTTCACGTTCTACGTGGGCAACTTTGCCAGCTACAACGAGACTTTTGGCAGTCTTGGCGGTGTGATCATCTTGCTGACGTGGCTTTGGCTTTCGGCCTTCATCATTCTGATCGGCGCGACATTGGATGCCGAGATCGAGGCGCAGACGGCTGTCGATAGCACCGTGGGACCCGATCGTCCGATGGGTGAAAGAGGCGCTGTCAAAGCCGATAATCTGGGTGAGACGTTCGACTAAGTGCCGCTTTGCAAGCGGCTGGTGCCCTGCAGCACGCCGTGTTCCAGTGCATAGCGCGTCAGGCCTGCGGTCGAGCTGATACCAAGCTTGCGTTTGATGTTTTTACGATGTGTTTCAACGGTATGAACCGAGATGTTCAACACGTCCGCGACATCCCTGTTGGACTTGCCCTGCGCCAATTGCAGCAAGATTGTCTGTTCCCGCGAGGTCAATGGATCACGGCCGTCGCGCGTCGCCGGGGCCAGCGAACTGCGCGCGCCGGTGCAGAGATACTTCTCGCCCGCCATGACGCAATCGATCGCGCGTTTGATCTCGTCCGTTGGCACGTCCTTCAGGACATAGCCGCTGGCCCCGTGGCTCAATGCCGTTGAAATGTATTCCGGGCTGTCGTGCATAGAGAGAATTAGAATGCGTGTGTCTGGCCGTTGCTCGATGATCATCTCGGTCGCCGTCAGGCCCGAGACATCGGGCATGTTGAGGTCCAGAAGGATGACATCCGGGTTCACGTCTTGCGACAGCTCAATGGCCTCGCGGCCGCTTGAAGCGGTACAGACAACGTCAATGTCGTCATAGGTGTCGAGAATGGCTTCAATCCCCTCGGCCACCATTGGATGGTCGTCCACGATCATCACGCGGGTCTGATCTGTCATGCGGTCTCGCGCCCTTCGGAAGCGGCTTCGGTGTCTGGGCCAAGAAGGTGGCTCAGCGGAACTTCGGCTTCGATCACCGTTCCCGAGCCCGAGGTCAAGACACGGAATGTCCCGTCGACCTGTTCGACCCTTTCCTGCATGTTGCGCAGGCCCAGCCCGTTGCGCGATGTGTCCGGTTGGAAGCCACGACCATTGTCTTGAATGCGAAGCGTGGCGCCGGTCTTGTGTCCATAGAGACGGACATTCACGCGCGTTGCGTTGGCGTGCCGTTCGATATTGGTCAGGGCTTCCTGAGCGATGCGGTAGAGCGCCGTTTTGGCATCGTCATCCAGCCGATTGCGGAAGACCACGGTTTCCAACGACGCTTCGATACCGGTTCTGGTCGAGAATTCATCGATCAGACTCTTCAGCGATGGTCCAAGACCGAGGTCATCCAGTGTTCCCGGACGAAGGTCACGGCTGATCCTGCGGACCTCCTGAATGGCAAGGGTCAAGCTGTCGATGCCCTTACCGAGGCTTTCCAGTGCACGCGCGTCGCCTGACATCACTCGCCTTCGGGCCAGGTCGAGGGCGTAGCGCACGCCGACAAGGATCTGGCTGATGCTGTCGTGAAGTTCGCGTGCGACGCGGCCGCGCTCTTCTTCCTGCGTATCGACGATCCGCTGCGTCAGCCGCTTCAACGCGGCATCAGCAATAGAGCGTTCACGGATGTTGATCCAAAGGCCAGAGATGAAGACCAGCAGAAGCGCCAAGGCGGTGATGCCGCCGATATAAAGGAACGTCGTCTGAATGCGGCTTTCCACCTCGGCGCGGGCTGCAGCGACGGTCTCGCGGATGTCGTCGATGAAGATGCCGGTGCCAAGCACCCAGCGCCAGTCGGGCAGGCCAATCACGTAGGTGACCATTTCCGCCTGTTCGCCGGTCGTTGGTTTCCACCAGAGATGCGTATGGTAACCACCGCCGGACCGGGCAATTGCAATGAATTCGCTCGTGATCGGGGTGCCTTCGATGTCCGTCAAGCCAATCCAGTTGGAGTTGATCAACTGCGTCTGTCGCGGCGCAACAAGGTTGGTGCCGTCGTAGTCGAAGACGAAGAAATAGCCGTCTTGTCCGTAAAGCATCGCGGCCAGTTGCTGCATGACCAGTTGCTTGGCTTCCTCGTCATCGGGGGCGGCGTTGCCATAGACCGCACCAATCGCTGTGCGCGCGATCGAGATATAGTTCCTTAGTTCGCCCTGCTTTGCCTCCAGAAGCTTTTCTTCAAGCGCGGTGATTTCCTGTTCGGCTGCGGCACGGGATTGGATCGTGACAAAATAGGCCAACGTTGCCATGGCCAGAAGCAAGGGCAGGGCGGCCAGAAGAAAGAACTTCTGACGATAGTGCCGGGTCTGGCTTGTATCTATGGCGACGGCATCGCGGGCCATGTCATTCTCCGTTTCCGCAGCGAAGATTGTGCAGGTTCGCGATCCGGCTTCAAGACTGACTCTGCCCAATTGTTAGCGCAAAACCCGCTGGATCTGGGCGGCTTTGCCCATGAATTACTCAGTAGTTGGTATTTGATTAATTCAAACCGGGCGCTAGGGTCCGCTGCACTTGCAACGATCCGCCCGCGAAGGCGGGCTGAATAACCGGGAGGAATTTTGTTATGGATCGTCGTTCTTTTCTGAAGAATACCGCGCTGGGTGGCTCTGCCGCTGCAGCGACGACGCTGGCCGCTCCGGCCTACGCGCAGGGCAAGCGGACGCTGACCATGGTCACGTCGTGGGGCCGCGGTCTGGCTGGCGTTTTCGACGCCGCTCAGCGTGCAGCTGACTCGATCACCGCAATGACCGATGGCGATCTGACCATCGACGTCAAAGCGGCTGGCGAACTCGTCGGCGCGTTTGAAGTCTTCGACGCTGTGACCGCAGGTCAGGCCGACATGTACCACGCTGCTGACTACTACTTCATCAGCCAGCATCCGGGCTACGCCTTCTTCACGTCGGTTCCGTTCGGCATGACCGCACAGGAACTGGTCAACTGGTACTACCACGGTGACGGCGGTGCGCTGCATGACGAGCTTGGCTCGATCTTCGGTCTCAAGTCGTTCCTGGCTGGTAACACCGGTGCGCAGGCTGGCGGCTGGTTCCGCAAGGAAATCACCGGTCCTGGCGACTTCAACGGCCTCAAGTTCCGTATGCCGGGCATGGGCGGCGAAGTTCTTGGCCGCATGGGCGCATCGGTTCAGAACCTGCCGGGTGCTGAAGTGTACCAAGCACTCGCTTCGGGCGCCATCGACGGCACCGAGTGGATCGGCCCTTGGGCAGACGAAAAGGCTGGTTTCCAGGAAATCACCAAGTTCTACTACACCGCAGGTATGCACGAGCCGGGCGCAGGCCTGTCGCTTGCAACGAACCGCGACGTGTTCGAAAGCCTGTCGCCGGCACACCAGAAGGTCATCGAGATCGCGGCTGCCGAGTGTCACCAGTGGAACCTGGCACAGTTCCTCAACAACAACGGCTCGGCGCTGCAGCGTCTTCAGGCCGGCGGTGTTCAGGTTCTGGAATTCCCGGACAGCGTTTGGGACGCAATGGGCGTCGCAGCTGCCGAAACCAAAGACCAGTACAACGGCGACCCGCTCTACGACAGCATCCGTTCGTCGTACGAAGCATCCATGGCCGCTTCGTCGGGCTGGCTCACGCGTTCGGAAGGCGTCTACCGCGCTCAGCGCGACCGCGTCACGGGCTAATCAGTCCAAGCATAGTATCGTCAGGGGGCCCGAACGGGCCCTCTGGCACATCAAGCTGCCGATTTAGGGGAGAGAGGCGTGTTTGACGGGATTCTCTGGTTTTTCCAGAACATAGCGCTCGCGTTTTACAACTTCTTCAGTGCTGTGACACAGCCATCGCTTTGGCTGGACTGGTCCAACAAAGAAGCCGTGATGCGGTTCATCTACTACGGTGGGTCGGTCGAGTTCTTCTTCGTTGTTTTCACGGCGTTCCTGATCCTGACGGCGCTGGGACTTTGGCGCAATTCGATCATGTGGGGATCCGTTCGCGTCCTTGAAGGCATCGGCAACACCATCGGACGCTTTGCGGCATGGGCCGGATTGCTGATGGTCCTGCAGCAGATCGTTATCGTCTTCATCCAGCGCGTCTTCGCGGTGGCTGAAATTTCGGTCGGCTTCGGTCTTCCCTTTTCAAAAGATATCTCGTGGTGGGCAGAAGAGCTGAAGCTCTATAACGCGATCGTCGTCTGCCTCTGCGTATCCTACACTTTCATCCAAGGCGGCCACGTCCGCGTTGACCTTGTCTATTCGGCGGTGTCGTACCGGACGAAGAAGATCATCGACATGATCGGCGCTGTCATCTTCATGATGCCCGCAGCCGTCCTGACGTGGATGTATGGCTGGTACTTCCTTTGGCGGCACCTTGTAGTCCCGAAGCCGTCGGCGTCCGATACGCTGGACCGGCTTCTGGCAAAATCACGTGCCTTGCGCTGGAACGTTGAGACAATCGGCTTCTCGCCCAATGGCTTCAACGCCTACTTCCTTTTCAAGATCCTTCTGATCCTGTTCACCGCACTCGTCTTCTTGCAGGCCATTGCGTTCCTTTACCGCTCCTATCTGGAGTTCAAGGAAGGTGAGCCGAGCGAAGGCAAATACCTCGACCGCGACCGACTGGATGCGGAAGAGACACCGACAGCTGCTGCCGAGCAGCAAGCAACAACCTAAGAACGGGGACGGGTTATGCTTTTTGGGTTGGACGGCGTTGAGATCGGCCTACTGATCGTTTTCCTTTGCCTCTTCGGCGGGATTTTGTCCGGGTTCCCGGTGGCGTTCGCCATTGGTGGTGCGGGTGTCATTTCTTTCGGAATCATCGCAGCACTCGACAGTGCCGGATTCCTTATCCACCAGGCGATCGATACGAGCTCTGCCGAGTATGCGAAGTTGATTGCGGAAGGGCTGAGGCCGGACGCGATATCCGTGTTCACTTTCCCTGACCTACCAAGGCTGGAAGAACCGGTCTTCCCGCAGGGATGGGAAACGGCGCTTGACCGGAACGTCAGCTTCATCGTGAACCGCATGAACGAACGTGTTCTGGCCGGTCAGTCGATCGAGACGCTGCTGGCCGTTTTGATGTTCGTTCTGATGGGCATCACTTTGGAACGGTCGAAGATCGCCAACGATCTGCTTTTGACCATGGCACGCGTCTTTGGGCCGCTGCCGGGTGGTCTGGCCGTTTCCATTGTCGTCGTTGGCGCATTTCTTGCAGCTTCGACCGGTATTGTCGGTGCAACGGTTGTGACCATGGGCCTCTTGGCCCTGCCTACCATGCTGCGCAACAACTACTCGCCCGAGCTTGCAACGGGTGTCATTGCGGCCTCCGGTACGCTGGGGCAGATCATTCCGCCGTCGATTGTGATTGTCCTTCTCGGAACGCTGGCGGGCGATCTGTATTCTGCTGCGCAGGAAGAGCGCGCGCAGTTTGTCGGATGCTCTGACGCGTTGACCTATTTGGGCGAACCAGCGGTGGTGTCCGTTGGTACGCTGTTCCAAGCGGCCTTGCTGCCGGGCATTCTTCTGGCCGCGCTTTATGCAGCCTACGCCTTCGGGTTTGCACTTCTGAACCCGTCGCGCGCACCGGCCGTTGAACTTGGCAGTTCCAACGCTGAATACGTGTCGCGAAACGAGGCGCTGACGTGGTTCCTGTTTGTTCCCGTCGGATTGATCGTTGTTCTGATCCTCGCGATGCAGATCGACCTTGTGGGCAGTCAGTCGCTGATCGTGAACAGCTTCTCGGCTGCGGGTGAAACGGCGTCGTTGCGGACGGCGGTCTCGCCAGAATGTCAGGCCGCGATGATCGAACTGCATGGCCAATCGGCATGGGATCAAGCCGTGGCCGAACAGGCTGCAATTGATCAGGCGGGCGGTGTTCAGCAAGCTGTTCAGCTTACGCCGGAACAGATTGAGGCCGCACGCGCCGCCTTGATCGCCAATGCAGCGCCTATCGGAACGGGACGGGCGGTCGGCTTTACGTTCCTCGCCTTGGTTCTGGCCGTGGCACGTGGTGTATCGCCATCGTCTGACCCGCGTCCGATCTACATCGGCTTCGGTGCGATTGCTGTGGCTTTGCTGGTCGACGCGCTTTTGATCTCGCCCACGATGTCATCGGGTGCCGCGTTCCTGACCTATGTCATCCCGCTTCTGGTGGTGCTCTGGTCCTGCCGTTATGCCGCGGGGCTTCTGGGCAAGAACGAGCTTCTGCGCGTTGTCTTCCCGCCGCTTGTGCTGATCGTCGCCGTTCTGGGTTCGATCCTTGGCGGTGTCACCAACCCTACGCCGGCTGCGGCACTGGGGGCGGGTGGAGCGATCATGCTAGCGGCCTATCGGAAACTTCAGGATCAGAACCGGTCGGGCAAAGTGATCATCTGGTCGACTTTTGCCATTATCATCTGTGTTCTGATCGGCATTAACTTTGACCTGCGGGTCAATCAGGGCGACGTGTCGGTCGAGACCTGGATTGCGTTCATCGTTGCCTATGCAATGTACCTGTACGCTTTGTTCGGGCTGCTGTTCGGGTGCTGGGTTCTGTATTCCAGCGGAGTTCTGACACCTGTTGTGCGCGAGACGGCCAAAGTAACGTCGATGGTGTTCACCATTCTGATCGGATCGCAGTTGCTGAACCTTGTCGTGATCTCGTTCGGGGGCGAACATTATATTCAGCAATTCCTTAAAAGCTTTGACAACGAGTTCACGGTCTTCCTGATCGTG
>CAZMKY010000188.1:0-14262 GCA_964566835.1 uncultured Rhodobacterales bacterium | reverse complement strand
TCAACCTTGGCCATTTCGCGAATGGCATCGAGCGCGGCGGGTGTCCGGAGCGTGACCTCAAGCGCGGGAAGGCCGCCCGAGACGAGCGCTTGGGCAAGACTGGCGGCATGCGCTGCGTCGTCGATGACAAGAACCGGAACCACAGGGGCAAGGCGGCAAATATCGGCGGCCTTTGCGCTGGCGTCTTGGGGTGTCATGGTCGGGTCCTTTCTGGAGCAGGTCGGGCCGGGGACTTATCGCCTCCGGCGGGAGTATTTCAAGCAGACTGATGGTCAGACGACGACACCGGCGCCGTCGCTGGCGGCACCGCAGCCGCCGCGGAATGCCGCAAAAAGTTCGCGGCCAAGGCCTTCCTCGTTCGCGCTAAGGTCGATGGCGACAGGCGTGCGGGCGTCGAAGTCAGCCTCAAGGCATTCCAGCGTGCCGGTGTTGGCGTCGACCCGCACAACATCGCCGTCTTTGAGTTTCGCGATTGGACCACCGCTGACAGCTTCGGGCGAGACGTGGATCGCGGCCGGAACTTTGCCGGAAGCGCCGGACATCCGGCCATCGGTCAGCAATGCCACCTTGATCCCACGGTCCAAGAGAACAGCCAGCGTGGGCGTGAGAGAGTGCAGTTCCGGCATGCCATTGGCATTCGGACCTTGGAAGCGCACGACGACAATCGTGTCGGACTTGAAGTCACCGGCCTTGAACGCGGCTTTCACCGCGTCCTGATCATGGAAGACACGCACAGGCGCTTCGATGACGCGATGCTCGGGCTTTACGGCCGAAACCTTCATCACGGACCGGCCAAGGTTGCCTTTCAGTTCGCTCAGGCCCCCTGTTGGCTGAAACGGATCGCTTGCCGGACGCAGGATCTTGTCGTTTTCGCTTTGCTTCGGGCCGTCCCGCCACGTCAGCTGACCATCTGAGAGGACAGGCTCTTCGGTGTAGTGGGCAAGGCCATCGCCGGCGACGGTTTTGACGTCGCTGTGCAGAAGCCCGGCGTCCAAGAGTTCACCGATCATGTATTGCAGGCCGCCGGCCGCGTGGAAGTGGTTCACGTCTGCCAGACCGTTTGGATAGACCTTGGCCATCAAGGGCACGACGGAGGAGATGTCGTTGAAATCCTCGATATCCAGAAGGACGCCCGCGGCGCGCGCCATGGCAGGAAGATGGATGACGAGGTTGGTCGAGCCCCCGGTTGCCATCAGGCCGACGATGCCGTTCACAAAAGCTTTCTCGTCCAGGATCTCGCTCACAGGGCGGAAGTCGTTTCCAAGTGCCGTGATTGCGGCGGCACGTTCTGCGGCGGCTTCTGTCAACGCATCACGCAAGGGGGTGCCGGGATTGACGAAGCTGGAGCCGGGCATATGCAGGCCCATGAATTCCATAAGCATCTGGTTCGTATTGGCGGTGCCGTAGAATGTGCAGGTGCCGGGTCCATGGTACGATGCCATTTCGGCTTCCATCAGCTTGTCGCGACCGACTTCACCGGCCGCAAATTGTTGGCGCACCTTCGCTTTCTGGTCATTTGGCAAACCGCTGACCATAGGGCCAGCCGGAATGAAGATCCCCGGGATATGGCCGAAGGTTGCAGCGGCAATGATGAGGCCCGGAACAATCTTGTCGCAGACGCCCAGATAGACCGCGGCGTCGAATGTGTTGTGGCTGAGCGCCACGCCAGTGGCCAAGGCAATCACATCGCGTGAGAACAGGCTGAGCTCCATGCCGACTTGGCCTTGTGTCACGCCATCGCACATTGCGGGTACGCCGCCTGCGACCTGTGCCGTGGCGCCCGCGGCGCGGGCAGCGGCTTTGATCCGGTCCGGATAGTCCTTGAAGGGCTGATGCGCCGACAGCATGTCGTTGTAGGCAGTGACGATCCCGAGGTTTGGCGCGCGGTCCGCTACAAGTGCCCCCTTGTCGTCGCCCATGGCGGCATAGGCGTGGGCTTGATTGCCGCAGGTCAGGTGCGCACGGTGCGGGCCTTCGCCAATAGCGCGACCGATCTTGTCCAGATACTTTCCACGTCTTTCACGCGATCGTTCCACGATCCGGGCAGTGACGTCTTCGATCTTCGGATGGATGGTCATGAACTGGCTCCTTGTCGTGGGAACGCCCCGTCTAGGCTCTCTGGGACTCGACATAGTTTTGCGGCTCCATATCAGTCGCCGTTACCGCTAACAATGCTCATTTTGTCGCGGTTTCGCAGCCTTGAGCGCCGTGCATGGCGGGTTTGCGGAAGTGTGCCTACTCTTTTCGCAGGTGCAGCATTAGGTGGGGAGCAACTGCAATTCCAGACCTCAACAGGCAATATGATGCAAAACTACGACCAAAACACCGCAATTGACCTCATCCGGGCCGAAACCGAAGCACGCCGCCTGCGCGCTGAGTGGCTCCGCTCGGCTTTCGAAGGTTTCGGCAAGCGCCGCGCCCGCTAAGGGCCTTCAAGATGACGGCGGATATGGGTAAGGGGAGGCATGACCGACCGGCCCACCATCCGCCTTCGTCCCAAAATTGACCCGCGCCGCGTACGGTTCGGGTTTCCGTGGGTTTACGCCAACGAGCTGGTGACAGACCGGCGAACCAAGGCGATTGCCCCCGGAACAATCGCGACGCTGGAAGATGACAAGCGTCAACCAATCGCGACCGTCGCGGTGAACCCGAACTCCAAAATCATGGCGCGCGTCCTCGACCGGGACCCAAACGCGCAGATCGATGCCGAATGGTTGCGTGTTCGCGTCGAGCGCGCCTTCGCGCTTAGGGATCGGCTGTTTGACGCCCCATTCTACAGATTGATCCATGCCGAAGCAGATGGATTGCCCGGCGTAGTGGTGGATCGCTTTGGTGATGCACTGGCGCTTCAGCCGAATGCTGCTTGGGCGGACGTTCTTTCCGAGACACTGGCCGAGGTGCTGACGGATGTGACCGGTGTTTCGACGGTTCTCAAGAATGCCAGTGGCCGAGCTCGGACGCCCGAAGGGCTCGACGATGACAGTCGGGTGCTGATGGGCGGGATCGACGGGTTGATACCGGTTCCGATGAACGGGGCGACCTACATGGCGGATCTGACGGGCGGTCAGAAAACAGGCCTGTTCTATGACCAGCGCCCGAACCACGCCTTCGTGGCCCGCCTTGCCCATGGGACCGATGTCTTGGACGTCTTCAGTCACGTGGGTGGCTTTGCCTTGGCGGCGTTGGCTGCGGGGGCCACCCGGGCGCTGTCTGTCGATGGGTCGCGCGCGGCATTGGATCTGGCGGAAGAAGGTGCGCGGCAAAGTGGAGTAGCGGACCGGTTCGAGACACGCCAAGGTGACGCCTTTGATGTTCTGACGGCGCTTGGCGAAGAGGGGCGCCGGTTTGAAACGGTCATCTGCGACCCGCCTGCTTTTGCCCCGAACAAGGGCGCGCGCGAAGCGGGGCTGAGGGCCTATGAACGGGTTGCGCGGTTGGCTGCACCATTGGTGGCAGAGGGCGGCACGCTGACGCTCTGTTCGTGCTCGCACGCGGCCGACTTGCCGGCTTTCCTGAACGCTTGCAAACGCGGGATTGGTCGTGCAGGGCGAAGCGCGCAGCTTTTGCGCACGGGCTACGCCGGTCCGGATCATCCGCAACATCCTGACTTGGCCGAAAGCGGCTACCTGAAGGCGTTGAGCTTCCGGCTTTTGCCATGAAGGTGTTGTTGGACGCCTGCGTTCTCTACCCTACCATTTTGAGGGCGCTCTTGTTCCGACGCGCAGAGGCTGGCGCCTTTCAGCCGCTTTGGTCCGCCCGTATCCTGGAAGAATGGCGTCGCGCGGCATTGAAGAGTGGCGCATTGTTCGCCGATGCCGAGGTCGCGTCCGCGCGTGCTGTGTTCCCGAAGGCGGAGGTGCAGTCTCGCCCCTCGACCGAGGCACGTCTCGTCCTGCCAGATCCGAATGATGTGCATGTGCTGGCCGCCGCGATCGATGGATCGGCGGACGAGTTACTGACATTCAACGTGAAAGACTTTCCCGGGCATGTATTGAGCGAGGAAGGTATTCAGCGGCGAAGCCCGGATGAGTTCCTGCTGGAGCTGTTCTTTGCCGACGAGATCGGCATGAGGCGGGATGTCGATGCGACTTTGGCCGAGGCCGCAGAGCACGGGATCGACGTCAGCAATCCCCGGTCGGTGTTCAAGCGCGCGCGGTTGGCGCGCTTTGGCAAAGCGCTGGCTCAGCCCTGACCGGACACAGCCCAGCGCGCTTCCAGCTCCTCGATCGCCTTTATCCTCTGATCCGTCTTTGGATGGCTCAACATCCACGCTGGCGCAGTGCCCGCGTTGGATTTGGTCAGCTTGTCGAGTTTCAGAAAAAGGGACTTCTGCGGTTCTGTGCCGATGCCGGCCTTTGTCAGCAGTGCCGCGGCATAGGCATCCGCCTCGTACTCGTCCTTGCGCGACAGTCGCGCCGCCAGCATGGAGGTCAATGTGTTGGCGATCATCGGGCCGATCCAGGGAATGAACCGCGAAAGGACCATGGCCATAGCCGTCCTCAGAGCGTTCTGGCCGGAAAAGTCGATCATGCGGCGGCGGGAATGGCCCAAGGCCACGTGTCCCAATTCATGTGCAATGACACTGGCCAGTTCGTCGGCCGAAACCTCGCCCGCCCGGTACTTGTTGAAGAACCCGCGCGTGATGAAGATGCGTCCGTCCGGCGCGGCCAAGCCGTTGACTGGGTCGACTTCGAAGATGTGGACGCGAATGCGGGGAAGTTCCAGCGACGCGGCCATCCGGTCGGTCAGCACTTTCAGCAGAGGGTCCGCCAATTCAGTGGACCGCTGATCAAGATCGCGCGACGTGCGCCACGCGGAAAAGCGATACATCGCGAGGCCATAGAAAAGGGCCAAAAGGATCGGTGCGAACTTCAGCATGGGCTTAATATGGGGTCCGCGTCATGGCTTCCAAGGTCAGGCGCAACGGCAGGGATTTGCCGATTTGCAACACAAATATGTGTCCAATTTTACGAGTTGGAAACTGAATCGGATTACAGCCGTTGTGGTAGTGAGATGAGTGAGGACAAAGATCAGATGAACACCTATCGCGAAGATAGTGATTTGCTGGCAGACGCGCTGCGTCAAGCCTATGCAAAGTCATCATCTGACGATGACCGGTTTCAAATCCTGCTCGACAAGATTTCTGAAAAACTGATGAAGGAAGACTGAAGGGTAGGGCGTCGATTGTTCTCTAGGTCAGAACTTTCATGCCGCGTGTCAGCCCTTCAAGCGTCAGTGGAACCATACGGTCTTTCCCGACAATTTCGGAAATCATTGCGATCGATTGGGTGTATTGCCAGTGCCGTTCTGGAACGGGATTGATCCACAAGGTGTCCTGCCACTGTCCGATGAGACGTCGAAGCCAGACTTCGCCACTCTCTGGGTTCCAGTGTTCATTTGCCCCGCCGGGCATGATGATTTCGTATGGTGACATGGATGCATCGCCGACGAAGATGCATTTGTAGTCGGGTCCGTAGGTATTCAGAACGTCCATCGTCGGCGTCTGTTCCTGCCATCTGCGCGCGTTGTCCCGCCAGACGCCTTCATAGAGGCAGTTGTGGAAATAGAAGTGTTCAAGATGCTTGAATTCGCTTCTGGCCGCTGAAAACAGGTCTTCGACCTGTTCCACGTGGTCATCCATCGACCCGCCAACATCGAGAAACAGCAGTAGCTTTACGGCATTCCGACGCTCTGGCCGTGTTTTCACGTCGAGATAGCCATTCTTGGCCGTCGCGCGAATGGTGCCGTCGAGATCAAGCTCTTCCAGCGCGCCGTCGCGTGCCCAGCGTCGTAGCCGCTTCAGCGCAATCTTGATTGCACGGGTTCCAAGCTCCCGAGTGTCGTCAAAGTCGCGAAACTCGCGCTTGTCCCAGACTTTGACAGCGCGGCGGTGACGGGATCGGTCTTGGCCGATCCGAACGCCTTCGGGATTGTAGCCATAGGCGCCGAAAGGTGATGTGCCCGCCGTACCAATCCATTTCGAGCCGCCCTGATGGCGTCCTTCCTGTTCAGCCAACCTTTCCCGCAACGTCTCCATCAGTTTCTCAAAACCACCAAGGGCTTCGATTTCAGCCATTTCCTCGGACGTCATGTGGCGCTCGGCCATTTTGCGCAGCCAGTCTTCGGGAAGGTTCAAGGCGTCCAGAACGGCGCTGTCTGGCAACGTTTCCAATCCTTCGAAGCTTTGCGCAAAAGCGCGGTCGAAGCGATCGATCTGGGTTTCGGACTTCACAAGGCTGGTGCGGGCTAAAAGGTAGACCTCATCAATGTCGTAGCGGCCAAGTCCGCGATCCATGACTTCGAGAAAGGTCAGGAATTCTCTGAGGGATACCGGAACGCCGTTCTGTCTGAGCGTCTCGAAGAACGGCAGAAACATCTAACCGGTCCTCAGGCCACAAGACGCTCGATCAGAATGGTCAGGAACATCCCGAGAATGGCAAAGGCGATCGCCATTGATCCTGCCCATTGCGCCTTATCAAGGCCTTTTCCGCCAAGCTTCGCCGCACGGCGATATCCGATCAATGCGCCGAGGATGGCCGATCCGATTACGATCACTCTGTTTCTCCCGTCCGAGGTTCGGGGCTGAGTGCCGCGACCCGGGCGAGGTTCTGCCGTACGGCGCGATCGCTGCCAAGACCATAGCGCGCCCAACCAAGGCTTTCGCGACGCACGGTCGCGGCTTCGGAGGTTTGCCCGAGGCTGTCGAGCGCTTCGGCCTTGATCATCAAGAGCATTGCAAGAAGCTCCGCGTTCTGACCATCGCGCGCGGCCCGGGTGTGCTGATCGATCAGGTTGATCGCGACTTCGGGTTGGCCCGCACGCAGCATGAAGGCTGAAACCTCCACGGCTACCGTAGCTGCGTGGACGTCGGTCGTGCTCCGATCTTCATAGATCTTGCCGGCTTCAAGGAAGGACTGGAGCGCCAATTTCGGGTTCTTCGTTCTGGACACCCGACCGAGTTCCAGAAGCGAGAAGGCAAGGCGATTGTCTGTCCAGCCGGCCTTTCGCGCGATCTCAACAGCCTTTGTGGCCGAAGACTGGCGTTTGGACATGGGGTTTTTGCGATTTAGCGCCGCCGTGAGGTTCTTCTCCCAAGACGCTGTGGTCCGGGCTGCGCTGGTCGCGCCGCCGCCGCGCCCGGCAGGATTGATCCTGTCCAAGATGCCGGGCAGGCGGGCTGCAACTTCCATCCGGCTCATGCCCGTCCGCAGCTCGCTTGAATATGTGGCCTTGAGGATCGTCATATCAAACGGCGTCAGGACAGTGCGAATGTTGTCATCGTTCAAGATGGAGTCGTCGAGCCGCCAGAGATCGTTCACAGGCCCTAGGGCTTGTGCGAGCTCTTCATGAAGACATTCAAGGATCAATTGCGGGCTACGGTCGGCTGGCAGGAAGATTGCCATGCGGTCGCGGTATTCAAGGCCATTCCAGCCAGACGTGCGCTTGGTTGCCTTGTACTCCTCCCAATCCGACACGTTAGGGTGCACAAAGCAAGCCGCATTGCCGCCGGCACTTTTGATCTCGGATGCACTTCGAACGTCGATTGTTATGACTGCATCTTCATCTGCCGGCACCTTGTCGATGTAGATACCAGCTTCGGCGCTGAGCCGCTTCAGCAAGCGATCAAGGTCGCGGTTCAAGCTCTTTGGAGCTTTGCCCAGGACCCGGAGCGTGATCGGACCTTCGATCCGCGAAAACGTCTTGAGCGTTGCACCGGATTCGAACTGGAACGTGAGGTCCATGAAATCCTGTGCGATGGAGGCGTTTGAGCGTCCGCTTCTCGACACGCTTGGCGCGGCGACAAAGCTTTTCATTGGCGGCAGACTGAGTTCCGCGCTGTCACGCCGCCCCACTTCTGTTGTTGACGTGCCTTCCGCGCATGCGGCGAGGAAGAGACCAAATACCAGACTGCTGACTGCTCTTTTATTCATCACGGCCCCCGTGAATATTTTACGAAGGGTGTCACAACTCCGATCCGGTCGTAAAGCCGTCTTGCCGTTTTGTTGAAATCCTGTGTCAGCCAATAGACAGAGGGCGCTCCGGCAGCGTCAGCGGCGGCATAGACCGCCTCTATCAGCTTGCGTCCGACACCCGTGCCGCGCACCGAGGGGTCAGCGTAGAGGTCTTGCAGATAGCAAACATCTTCGACCTTCCAGCCATGAGGATGGAAGACAAAGTGCGTGAGACCAATCAACTTGCCGTCATGTTCCGCCACCAGCGCGTGAAAGTCGCGTGGATCATTGCCCAGAAGGCGGGCGAAATAGGTGCCATAGATTTCGTCCTGAAGCTCGGTTTCGTAGAAGGCGAGGTAGTCGCGCCATAGTCGACGCCATTCTGCTTCGTCGCGTGCTTCAAGGGGACGAATTTCCATCACGTTACTTCCGTACTGCCTGTAGGTTTGGGGTGTCGCGCCATTCAGCGGGCTCCACGAGACATGAAGGCAAGACGTTCGAACAGAGCGACGTCCTGTTCGGTCTTTAGAAGTGCGCCGTGGAGCTTCGGGAGCGCGTTGCTGCCGTCCCGGCGCAGATCTTCGGGTTGCAGATCCTCCGCCAGAATCAGCTTGAGCCAATCCAGCATTTCCGAAGTCGAGGGCCGTTTCTTCAGGCCGGGTGTTTCGCGAACTTCAAAAAACTCTTCCAGCGCCGTGGACAATAGACGTTCCTTGATGCCGGGGAAGTGGACATCAACGATGGCCTTCAGCGTCTCGGTGTCGGGGAAGCGAATGTAGTGAAAGAAGCAGCGGCGCAGGAAAGCGTCCGGCAGTTCTTTTTCATTGTTCGACGTGATTATGACGATGGGGCGTTGCTTGGCGCGAATGGTCTGACCTGTCTCGTAGACATGGAACTCCATTCGATCGAGTTCTTGCAGAAGATCGTTCGGAAATTCGATATCGGCCTTGTCCACTTCGTCGATCAAAAGGACGACGCGACCACCGCTCTCAAAAGCTTCCCAAAGCTTTCCACGCTTGATGTAGTTGGCCACATCGTGCACGCGAGCGTCGCCCAATTGGCTGTCACGCAGACGCGAAACCGCATCGTATTCATAGAGGCCCTGCTGCGCACGCGTGGTCGATTTCACGTGCCATTCGATCAGCGGAAGACCCAAGGAGGCTGCGACCTGCCGGGCCAGTTCGGTCTTGCCCGTGCCCGGTTCCCCTTTGACAAGGAGGGGGCGTTCCAGTGTCACTGCGGCGTTGACGGCGACAGCCAGATCCTGCCCGACGACATAGCTGTCGGTTGACGTGAACTCTGTGGTCATCTTGTGCTCCGCTCTTGCCTTGGGTCGAGCGTAAAGGGCCACTGACAGACCTTCAATAGAACGAGATCGCGTATCGACAACCTTCTGACGATCAGGTATGCCGCGCGCCAGATGGGGTGGACGTCCGAGCAGGGCCAAGTGAGTAACCCAACGTCCGCGCCGGAGAACTAAAATGGGGAACGACATGAAGGCCGAAGTGTTTCTTCCGGACGACTATCGCCCTGCAGAGGACGAGCCGTTCATGAACGAACGGCAGCTGGAATATTTCCGTCGCAAGCTGCTGGCTTGGAAAGCCGACCTGATGGGCGATAGCAAATCGACCATCGCTGGATTGCAGGATGGCACGCGGAACATCCCGGACATTGCAGATCGCGCAAGCGAGGAAACGGACCGCGCGTTGGAATTGCGCACCCGCGACCGTCAACGCAAACTCGTTGCCAAGATTGACGCCGCGCTGCGCCGTATCGACGAAGGCGAGTATGGTTACTGCGAAGCAACCGGTGATCCGATTTCGCTGAAGCGTTTGGATGCGCGCCCGATCGCGACCATGAGCCTCGAGGCTCAGGAGCGCCACGAACGGCGCGAAAAGGTCCACCGCGACGACTGATGCGCCGTTGCAGCTTTGAAATTTCGGAAACGCCGGTGCGGATGAGCGCCGGCGTTTCTGTTTGCGGTGCATGAGTTACCGGGCCGAAATCATCGGCGGGGGCGTTGCCGGGTTGGCAACGGCGACGGCCATGGCGCTGCGTGGGGCGGATGTGCGTGTTCACGAACAGGCCGCGCGCATCACGGAAGTGGGCGCTGGCCTGCAAATCAGCCCCAATGGTCTTGCCGTCTTGGACGGTCTGGGGGCAGGCGACGCCTTGCGAAGTCAGTCGGTTCAGGCGCGTGCGGTGCGCTTGATCGATGGCGTAACAGGCCGTGTAGTTCTGACGCTGGATCTTGCGGGGCATCGTCCGGATCAGGAATGGCGCTTTGTCCACCGCGCCACATTGATCGATATCTTGCACGCCGCAGCCGAAGCTGCTGGCGCCACGATTGATACAGGTGCACGCATTGACGCGGCAGAGGCGGGGCTTTTCGCCGACAAAGGCGCGCTTGTTGTGGGCGCAGACGGTATCCGGTCCATGCTCCGCGGTCTGATCCTTGGGACGAAGGCCCCAGACTTCACAGGGCAAATTGCATGGCGTGCCATCATCGACGATGAGGCGCCGCCCGAGGTTCAAGTTTGGATGGGCCCGGGCCGGCATATCGTCAGCTATCCCTTGCCGGGTGGTCGGAGAAACATTGTCGCCGTTCTGGAAAGCGCCACTTGGGCCGAGGAGGGCTGGCGGCATCCGGGCGACCCGGAGAAGCTTCGAAAAGCGTTCGGAAGCTTCGTCCAGCCTGCCAGTCAATGGTTGGAGACCGTCGCACACGCAAATGTCTGGGGCCTGTTTGCGCATCCTGTCGCGCGCAGTTGGTCAGAGGGCGGCAAGGCCGTGCTGGTCGGGGACGCAGCGCATCCGATGCTGCCTTTTCTGGCGCAGGGCGCGAACATGGCGCTTGAAGATGCATGGGTGCTTGCAGACTGCCTGGACAAAGATGTCGACGCCGAAACAGCATTCCAGACCTACCAAAATCTGCGTGCCCCGCGCGTGAAACGCGTGGTCTCAGCATCGGCTGCCAATGCACGGAATTATCACCTGTCTAATCCATTTGTGCGCCGAGTTGGGCATGCCGTACTGGGGTTTGGCGGGCGGATTGCGCCATCTGCTGCGGTTGGACGGTTCGACTGGCTCTATGCCCATGACGTGACGGGAAAAACGAGGCTTGCCCCGAACGTCTAAGGCTTCGCATAGTCGAACCACAACGGAGGAAGCCCCAATGATCGAAGAACCGCCCCTATTGCGCATTCGCCCATCGTTCCCACGCCCGACACCCGAACAGGTGGCCGCGTTTCAAGGTGTCGCGACGGGACTGGTGTGCGACGCCATGCTGGGGCGTGGTGTGCTGGATCACAGGATCAAGCCATTGCCAGCAAACGTGGACACGATCGTGGCCGGTCCGGTCTTGCCGGTCGAATGCGGTCCCGGCGACATTCTGGCGCTGCTTGCCTCGTTCAAGTTCATTCAGGCTGGCGACATCGTGATGTCGGCCACGGATGCCTACGAAGGCTGCGCGGCGGCAGGCGACCGGGTCACAGGTATGCTGAAGAACAACGGCGCGGCAGCGTTCGTGACCGACGGCATGGTTCGCGACACCGTCGGGATCCACGATGTGGGCTTGCCTGTCTGGTCGGCGGGTGTCAGCCCGAATACGCCCTTTACGACCGGACCGGGCACGGTGGGTCTGCCCATTCAGATCGGCGGTCAGTTGATCCATCCCGGCGATATTCTGGTCGCGGACAGAGACGGCGCGGTCGTCGTTCCATTGGCCGAAGTGGACGTCGTGGTGGAGAGATTGGCGCGCGTGATCGAAGTCGAAAACGCGCTCGACCGTGAGATTGAACAAGGCCTTCGATTGCCCGAAGACATCGCGACGCTGCTGGACAGCGATAAGGTGGCCTATCTGGACTGAGGGTGCGCTCAGGCGTTTGACAGGGCAGCAATGATGCCGCCGAAGTCGTCAGCTTTCAGCGATGCGCCACCAACCAATGCGCCGTCCACGTCTTGGACGGCAAAGATCTCGGCCGCATTGCCCGGTTTGACCGATCCGCCGTAGAGGATGCGCATCTCGTTGGCGTCGGCACCGAAACGGTCCACAAGGCGCTGGCGGATGGCGGTGTGCACTTCGCCGATCTGGTCCGTGCTGGCAACTTTCCCGGTGCCAATGGCCCATACGGGTTCATAAGCCACGACGACTGTGGCCGAAGTCGAGGTGTCGGGCAACGACCCGTCGAGCTGCGTCCCGACCACTTCGAGGGTTTGACCCGCTTCGCGCTCTTCCAGTGTTTCGCCGATGCAAACGACCGCAATCAGGCCTGCTGCAATGCCAGCTTCGGCCTTCGCACGTACGGTTGCGTCGTCTTCCCCGTGATCCGCCCGCCGCTCTGAATGACCTACGATCACATGGCTGGCCCCGGCGTCGGCCAGCATCTTAGCGGCGATGTCGCCCGTATGCGCGCCGCTTGCATTGGAGTGACAGTCTTGGCCGCCAACCGCGATGTCGGCGCTTCCGACAGCGTCGCGCATGCGCGAAATCAATGTAGCCGGGGGGCAGATCAGGACGTCGACAGAGGCGTTTCCGTGCGCGGAAGCCAGCGCTTCGATCTCGGTCAGATCAGCCGCGGTTCCGTTCATTTTCCAGTTGCCAGCAGCAAGTTTTTTCATCGGGGCCTCCTCAAAAATTGGTCGCCCGTCAGATCGCAGCCCCGCGCCCCGAGGTCAAGCAATCAGCCGTCCGAGGCCGCGCGCTCAGCTGCAAGTTCTTCAACGTCCTTGAACTTGATCGACTCGCCACACCCACAAGCGTCTTCCACATTCGGGTTGCGGAACTGGAAGCCGGATTCAAGCAGCGAAGTCTGGTAGTCGATTTCCGTGCCGAAAAGAAACATCTGGGCCATCGGCGCGATCATCACGCGCGCGCCATCCTGTTCCACGACTTCGTCCATCGGATCGACCTGATCGGCAAAATCCATGGTGTATTCCATGCCCGCGCAACCGCCTTTCTTCACGCCAATGCGCAGGCCGGATTTACCGTCCTTTTCCATCAGCTTGGCGATTTGTTTGACAGCTGCCGGGGTCATCGTGACCGCTTGTTTGCCGGGTATCGAGAACATTTGCCTATCCCTACCTATCAGGTCAGGAATGTAAGGTCAGTCGAAGCGAGGCTCAAGACCCTCGCAAAGCCGCGTGATCATTTGCTGAGAACGCGTGCCGGATTGCCGACGACCGTTGCACCGGCGGGCACATCACGCGTGACCACGGCGCCGGCGCCGATAATGGCGTCGTCGCCCACCGTGACGCCGGGCAGGAGGATTGCGCCACCGCCGATCCACACATTCCGCCCAATCGTGATCGGCGCCCCGTTTTCCAGCCCTTTGTCCCGACTTTCAGCGTCTCTGGGATGGTCGGCCGTCAGCACCTGCACGCCCGGTCCAATCTGTGTGTTGTCGCCCACCGTGATCGGGCAGACATCCAGAAAAGTGCATCCGAAGTTAAGAAAACATCCTGGACCAAAATGGATGTTCACGCCGTAGTCGACGAAGAACGGCGTCCTGATCTGTGTGCCTTCCCCACGATCGCCCAAGAGGTCGCGGAGGATCGGCCCACGGACATCCTCTTCACCGACGATTGTCTGATTGTAGGCCCGCATCAAGTGCTGCGCCCGCTTGCGGAGCGCCACCAACTCAGGATCACCGGGGCGATAGAGATCACCCGCGATCATCTTTTCGCGTTCGGTTGGTGTGCTCATCCTGCTTACATGAAGCCCAGTTCAAGCCGCGCTTCGTCCGACATCATGTCCATGCCCCAGGGCGGCTCCCACGTCAGTTCGACGTCAACGGATTTTACGCCGGGCAGGGGCTCTACTGCGTCCGCGACCCAGCCCGGCATCTCGCCAGCGACGGGACAACCGGGCGCTGTCAGCGTCATGATCACCCGAACCTCATTCTCATCGGAGATCTCGACGGTATAGACGAGGCCGAGATCGTAGATATTGACCGGGATTTCAGGGTCGTAGACGGACCGGCAGGCTTCTACCACCGCTTCGTGCAACGGGTGCTCCGTCGAAGACGGTTTGATCAGAGGGGCTCCCTCCAACGGTTCGGACTGTTCAACGCTCATGGTCCATCCCAACAAGTAGTTGAGAAAATATATAAGGATTGGCCGCGACGGCGTAAACCCGTCTCGCCCGATCTATTTCAGGTGCGGGGAATGGGTCTCCGGTTGCGGGAGCGCGACTGGCGCTGTAATCGACCGCAATGAGATTTTCCTTCGATCTTCAGGGCACTGACGGCACCGCGCGCACAGGCCTTATTCGTACACCGCGGGGTGATATCCGGACGCCGGCCTTCATGCC
>CAZMKY010000187.1:0-2631 GCA_964566835.1 uncultured Rhodobacterales bacterium | reverse complement strand
TGTCCGAAGCGCATCGGGCGTGTGCGCGTAGTCGACAAAAACTGTGGCGCCGTTGTCTCGCGTTGCAGCAAGCTGCATCCGGCCCCTAACCGTGCCGAGTTCTTCGAGCGCGTCGAAAACCTCGTGCGGTTCCGATCCGGTGGCAAGGCAAAGGCCAGCGGCGGCCAAGGCGTTTTCGGCCTGAAACCCGCCCATCAAGCCAAGCTTCACCTGGCGCGTCACGCCGTTATAGCGAAACCGCAGAAGTTGACCCGTCGCCTCAAAGCGTTGACCAAGGATAGAAATCGCCGCGTCTTCGCTTTGGCCAATATCCAAGATCTTCTGCCCACGATCTTCCGCGATCATGGCGATGTCGATCCCACGGGGATCGTCGATATTGATGACGGCCGTGCCATCCTCGGGCAGAACCCGATCAAACAGCCCGGCCTTGGCGGCAAAATATTCCTCGAAGGTTTCGTGATAGTCGAGGTGGTCTTGGCTGAAGTTCGTGAACGCAGCCGCAGACAGGTTGACCCCATCCAGTCGACGCTGCGCAAGCCCGTGGCTCGACGCTTCCATCGCTGCGTGGGTGACACCGGCATCCGCGGCTTCGGACAAAAGGCGATGCAAGGTCACGGGTTCCGGTGTCGTGTGCCTGGATGGGGCGGTCCAAGCCCCTTCCACCCCGGTCGTGCCCATATTGACGGCAGGCGCTCCCATGATTTGCCAAAGCTGGCGCGTGAAGGTCGAAACAGAGGTTTTACCGTTGGTGCCTGTCACCGCAACGACGACTTCGGGTTGTGCTTCGAACCAAAGCGCGGCGGAGAAGGCCAATGCCTGACGCGGATCTTCTGCAACGACCAAGGGGGGCACATCCGCTCCCAACCGTTCGCGCAAGCTAGCCGCGCCAGCCCGGTCAGTCAGAACTGCGCCAATGCGCGCGGCCAAGCTCTGATCGACAAATTGAGCGCCGTGCGCATTGACGCCCGGCAAAGCAGCAAATAGCGCGCCGTCTGGGACGGATCGGCTGTCAGTCGCCAGCCCGGTCACACGAACAGCGGCTGCCCCTTGCGCGGTCAACCCAAGCTCGGCCAATGATTTCGTCTTCGCCCGGGTGTCCATGTGCCTGTCTTCCGCCCCGACTTTTTAGTTCGACGTAAGTGTTACCCCGTAGGCGGGCTGAGGTTCAACGCCCGGCGCCAACCCCAGAAGCGGCGCTGCGCGACGGATCACCTCTGCCGCGACCGGCACGGCCGTCCAACCGGCTGTTCGCCGCGGCTCTTTACCTGAGGTTTCCACCGGCTCGTCAAGCGTGACAACAAGGATGTATTTTGGGTCATGCGCCGGAAAAACGGAGGCAAAGGTCGCGATGACCTTTTCATCATAGTATCCGCCGGTGGCCTTCGGCTTGTCCGCCGTTCCAGTCTTACCGCCTACGGCATATCCCTGAACATCACCGAAACTTGCAGTGCCACGCGCGACCACGGCGCGCAGCATCTCGCGCGCCTGACGGGATGTGTCTTCGCTCACGATTCTGGGCCCTAGCTGAGTCTCGCTTCGCTTGAGCAAAGTTGGCGTGACCTGCTGCCCACCGTTCAAAAGCGAAGCATAGGCTGTCGCGACATGAAGCGGACTGACGGATATCCCGTGCCCGTAGCTGGCCGTCATGGTCGTGATGTCGGACCAGTTCTTCGTCAAAAGCGGCTTCGCGCCGCCGGCTTCGATCAGCTCCACGGGCGTCGCGTCAAGAAGCCCAAGTGCCGCGTAGAAGTCTTGCTGCTTCTCGGTGCCCATCATCAGGGCCACACGGGCCGTGCCGATGTTGGACGACTTCACGATCACGTCTTCCAACGACAAGGCTTTGCCGTAGTTGCGGAAATCGCGGATCTTGTGGCGCCCCCAGCGGAGCGGCCCTTTTGTATCAATCATGGTCGAGCGGCTGACGACCTTTTCTTCAATCGCCTGTGCGGCGGTGAAGATCTTGAAGACCGACCCCAACTCGTAGACACCTTGCACGGCCCTGTTGAACAAGGGACTGTCGCCGGGATCGCCTTCCGTCAGGGGACGCGGGCGATTGTTCGGATCAAAATCCGGGAGGCTCGCAAGGCTGATGATTTCACCCGTATGTGCATCCATCAAGACGGCAGACGCCCCCTTGGCGTTCATCAACCGCATTCCGCCTTCCAGCACACGCTCCACAGCCGCCTGCACTGTCAGATCCAGCGACAGCGCCAACGGCTGATCGCCGCGGCCGGGATCACGCAGCGTGGCGTCCATCGCCTTTTCGATGCCGGCGACACCGATCACTTCTGCGGACGATACGCCCTCACGTCCGAACCCCGCGCCCCCCAGAACATGCGCGGCCAGTTTGCCGTTCGGATAAAGCCGCATCTCGCGCGGACCAAAGAGCAAACCCGGATCGCCAATGTCGAAGACCGCTTGCTGCTGCTCGGGGCTGATGCGGCGCTTGATCCAGATGAATTTCCGCGCACCAGTGAACTGACGCACCAAGCGACCTTCATCCAGGTCCGGGAAAATCTTGGCCAACTCGCGTGCGGCGCGCTCCCGATCTACCATCAGGGGTGGCTGGGCATATAGCGAATGCGTCGTCAGGTTGGTGGCGAGGATGCGACCGTTTCTGTCCGTGATATC
>CAZMKY010000186.1:0-9238 GCA_964566835.1 uncultured Rhodobacterales bacterium | reverse complement strand
CAGCCCTGACATTCATCGCCACGGGGTGTGCCGGAGCCGATGCCGCGCTGCATGCCATCGCCAAGGACGCTGGCGCGCTGGTCAATGTCGTCGACAGGCCAGAGCTTTGCGATGCAACCACACCGTCGCTCGTTGACCGGGACCCGGTCGTCATCGCCATCGGAACGGAAGGCACGGCACCGGTTCTGGGACGTTCGATCAAAACCCAGATCGAACGGATTGTGCCTGCCCGGATCGGTGGCCTCGCGGCCCTTGCAGGACGCCTTCGGGGCGCTGTAGCCGACCAGCTGCCGCAGACCGGCCGCCGCGCATTCTGGGCTTGGGTGTTCAACGGCGCACCGAAGACGCTGCACGTTGCGGGCAAGGAAGCTGAAGCCGCGCAGATGATCAAGACCGCCATTGCCGAACGACGCGTGCCAGACGGCGCGGGCGAAGGTAACATCGCGCTCGTCGGCGCAGGACCGGGTGCGCGCGATCTGCTGACGCTCCGCGCGGTTGAACGGCTGCAAGAGGCGGATGTCATCTACTATGACCGCCTGGTTGACCCGGACGTTCTGGAACTGGCCCGCCGCGACGCTGAACGTGTCTTCGTCGGTAAAGAGGTCGGCGCGCATTCCTGGCCGCAGGATCGGATCTGCGCCTTGATCGTCGCCGAAGCGCGCAAGGGGCGTCGCGTGGTCCGATTGAAATCAGGTGATCCTTCGATCTTCGGGCGTGCCACGGAAGAGATGGAGGCCGCAAAGGCCCACGGGATCGCCGTTGAAATCGTGCCCGGTATTACGGCGGCCAGCGCAGCGGCCGCGTCCCTTGGCGCGAGCCTGACGGAACGTGGCGAAACAGATGCCGTCATCTTTGCCACTGGTGCCACGCGCCCCGGTGATCCTGCGCCGGATTGGGCGCGACATGTGCGCCCGGGCACAACGCTGGCGATCTATATGGGCGTGGCCTCTGCCGCCCAGATCTCTGCCGAACTGATCGGGCAAGGCGCACCGTCGGCAACGCCGGTCGATCTGGCCTGCGACGTCTCCAGCCCGTCAGAGAAACTGATCCGGACCACTTTGTCAGAAATGGACGCCACGCTGGGCAGGCATGGCGTCAAAGGCAAGGCGTTGATCCTGCTGCGCTTTCCAAAGCGCATGGCAGCGACGGCCGTCGCCGCTGCCTGACCACTGGCGTCAGTCTTCGCGAACGACATGCACCGCGCAGGGCGCATGACGCACGACGCGTGCAGCGGTTGAGCCCAGAAGATAGTCGCTCAGCCCCGGCTTGTGCGATCCCATGACGATGCAATCGACGCCGTTTTCCACCGCATAGTCGATGATTGTGCGATAGGTGTGCCCCGTCACGAGCTTGGCCGTGACGCCCTCCAGATGCTCGGTCTTGCGGCGCATCTCTTCGGTGGCACGTTGGAATGCTGTGTTCAGCAGATCATCATCCAGCGTGGCCCGCGCCGTTGCGGGGGCTTCTTCGTGGACGTGCAATGCCGTGATGTCTCCGTCGCCGCCGGTCAACGTCTTGGCCACGGCCAGCGTCGTGCCCGAGATGTCGTGGTCCAGTGCCATGGGCACGAGGATTTTCTTGTACATTGCAGCAGTCCTCTTTCGTTTAAGTGGCCCAAGGATCAAGGATGATCTTCGGTGATGCAACCTTTCCCGCTCTCAGATCTGCAAATGCGCCAGCTCCATCGGACAATGCGCGCGCTTCTGTCCAGTCCAGTGGACCCAGACGACCATCAAAAATCGCGGCGGCTGTATCGCGGAAATCCTGCGCAGTGTAGGTGTAAGTGCCGATGAACGTGATCTCTTGCAGGGTCATCCGGCGGACGTCCAGACCGCCACTGTCCTCACCCAATCCGACGTGTGCGATGACGCCGCCGGGTGTCGCCAGTTCTGACGCAACGCGCCGGGTCGCAGCATAGCCAACAGCGTCAATGACGACCGGGAACATGCCGTCTGCTTGCGCAACGGCCTTCTGTCCGCACGCGCTTTCCAGAAACGCGCGGCGGCCTTCGTTTGGCTCTGCCATTGTGACGTCTTCCACGCCCATGGCTTTGAGGGCCAGCGCGGCGGCCAGCCCGATGGCACCGCCCCCAATGACCAGCGCTTTGCGATCATCGTCAGGATGAAGCGCGTCAAGCGCCAGCTTTGCGGCGTGCCAACTGACAGCCAGAGGTTCGGCCAGGGACGCCTTTGCGATCGAGAACCCTTCCGGCACGGCAACGAGGTTCTGGTCAGGCATCGTGACGAACTGTGCAAACGCGCCTTCGCGTGGCGGCATCGAGATGATCTGACGTTGGGGGCAAAGGTTCTCTCGCCCGGAGGTGCAGTAATTACAGGTTCGGCAATTGACCAACGGGTTGATCGTGACGCGATCCCCGTCGCGCGGTCCGCCAACGATCGTGCCCGCCGCTTCGTGGCCAAGGATCAGTGGCGCGGGCCGCCGTGCATCGTGGCCAAGATACGCGTGCATGTCTGACCCGCATATCCCAACCGCTTCGACACGGATCAGATGTTCGCCCTCTTGCGGAACCGCATCCGGCACCTCGCGGTGCGCAAGGCTTTCGACGCCTTCGTAAACAAGCGCTTTCATTTCGCTGTGAAGCCTCCGTCAACCATAAGAACCTGTCCCGTCACATAAGACGACGCGTCGGAACAAAGAAAGAGAATTGGGCCGTCCATGTCTTCCATTCGACCATTGCGACCAATGCAGGTCTGCGCCGCGTTCCGGGCCGCGCGTTCGCTGTCAGCGAATACCGCTTCGGTCAGTTCGGTCGGAAAGAAACCCGGTCCGATTGCGTTGGCCGTGATGCCGTGGGGTGCCCAAGCCTCGGACATGGCGCGCGTCAACTGACCAATCCCGGCTTTCGTTGCGCCATAGGCGATGCCACCCGGAAAGGCGCGGGTGGTTTGCAGGCTGGCGAAATTGACAATCCGCCCCCAACTCTTTGATTTCATGTAAGGAACAAACTTCCGGGTCAGGAAGAAGGGTGCCGACAAGTTCAACGCAAGTGTCTTGTCCCACCCTTCATCCGTGACGTCATCGGCAACTTCGCGCGTGTTGACGCCGGCGGCATGCACCACGATGTCCGGCTGGCCAAACGGGGCCGAAATCTTGTCGGCCAAAGCGTCCAGCCCATCCCGATCCGCGACGTCGCCCTGAACGGCTGCCGCCCTATCCCCGATACCACGGACGAGTTGATCCAAAGCTTCGGCGCGACGCGCGACGCCCACGACGTTTGCGCCAGCCCGGGCAAGGACCTCCGCCGAACGCTTGCCAAGACCCGAACTGGCACCGGTGACGCAAGCCACCTTGCCAGTCAGGTCAAACAGGCCTTGCAGATCACTCATTTGGAGAGAGATCGAAGTTCTCTTGCGGGAAGTACTTGGCCAAACGGACGTCTGCCGCACGCGCATGGCCCTCCATGCCCTCCAGCCGTGAAATGCGCGCCGTTGCGATCGCGACGTCTTTCGAAGCTTCGCGCGTCGTGCGCTGCCACGTGACAATCTTCATGTACTTGTGGACGGAAAGACCGCCGGTATAGCCCGCCGCGCGTGAGGTCGGCAAAACATGGTTCGTTCCCGAGGCCTTGTCGCCGTAGGAGACCGTCGTCTCTTCGCCGAGGAAGAGCGAGCCATAGCAGCTCAGCCGCTCCAGCCACCAATCCAGGTCTTCGGCTTGCACTGTCAGGTGCTCCGGTGCGTACTCGTCGGACGTCGCAGCCATTTCCTCGCGGTCAGCGCAAACAATGACCTCGGCGTAGTCACGCCAAGCGGCTTCCGCGTTCTGGCGGTTCAATTCCGGCAGATCGGCAATCAGCTCTGGCACCATCTCCATGACCTTTTCGGCCAAGGCGCGGTCATCCGTGACCAGCCAGACGGGCGAGTTGTAGCCATGCTCCGCCTGACTGACGAGGTCAGTGGCCACAATGTGCGCATCCGCCGAGGCATCGGCAAGAATGAGACTGTCCGTCGGGCCTGCGATCATGTCGATACCAACGCGGCCAAACAGGATGCGCTTGGCTTCGGCGACGAACTGGTTGCCCGGACCAACAAGAATGTTGGCTTCGGGCAAGCCGAACAGACCATAGGTCATCGCGGCCACACCCTGCACACCGCCCATTGCAAGGATTTTGTCCGCGCCGCAGATGTGCGCGGCATAGATAATCGCCGGGGCGATCCCCACACCCGGCCGCGGCGGCGAACATGCGGTGATGTGACGGCAGCCCGCAACTTTTGCCGTGGTCACCGTCATGATGGCGCTGGCGATGTGGCTGTAGCGCCCCCCCGGGACATAACAACCGGCTGCATCAACCGGGATTGCCTTCTGACCGGCGATGAAGCCGGGCGAAATTTCCATTTCGACATTCGCGACCGTACTTTTCTGCATCTCGGCAAAGCGGCGAACGTTATCATGTGCAAACTGGATGTCTGCCTTCAGTTTCTCTGGCACCTGCGCGACTGCAGCATCGATGTCGTCTTGCGACAGCATGACCGGACCGTCGTAGCGATCGAACTTGGCGGCATATTCCATCGCCTTGTCGTCACCGCCTGCTTCGATGTCCGACAGGATCGTGCGGACCGTTTCGTGCACTTCCGACGCATCGGAGCTTGGCGTAAGGATCGCTTTCTTCAGGTATTCGCGCGCCATTTTCATTGACCTTTGTTCATTGGTGGCAGTGGCAATTCAAGCCGGAGAAGTGCTGGCGGCCTCCCGTATGACGTGGAATCACGACACCCATTCCACCAGCGATGCGCTCACTTGTAAGCGCTTACATTTCGCTTTGCAAGCGCTTACATTTTCTGTAACGATCCCAGCCTGACCTTCAAAACTCACGCACAGGGCACGCCCAGCAAGATGTCACCACCCGAGAAAACACCAACGCTTGAAGACGTGGCGCGCTTGGCCGACGTCTCGACCGCGACTGTTTCGAGGTGCTTGAACTTTCCAACAAAGGTGTCTGAAAAAACGCGTGAAAAAGTAATGGGGGCCGTTGATGCCTTGGGCTATATGCCCCACTTTGGCGCGCGCGCCATGGCCGCAAGACGCACATTTACAATCGGCGCCATCATCCCGACGATGGACAATACGATCTTTGCAAGAGGCATCCAAGCCTTCCAGGAGGAGCTTCAGCATCTGGGTTACACCCTTTTGGTCGCCAGCAGCACCTACAAGCCCGATCTTGAAGCCGATCAGGTCAAATCGCTTGTTGCGCGCGGGGCCGATGGCCTTCTTCTTATTGGCGCAGAACGCGACGCCGAGACCTACGACTTCCTGAACCGCAGAGGCGTGCCAGTGCTGGCGGCTTGGGCCTATGACCCTCTGGGCGCAGTTTCGACGATTGGCTTCGACAATCGCGCGGCCATGCACGACTTGACGCGCGCGATCACGAAGCGTGGTCACCGACATATTGGCGTGATCTCCGGCATTCTGGCCGGCAATGACCGGGCAAGCGGACGCCTGAAAGGCATTCGCGACGGCTTGTCCGAAGCTGGGATCGATCCAACCAACCTGCCCGTTTTCGAAACTCAGTATTCGATCGACAATGGCGCCGAAGCCCTTGCACAGCTTCTGGCCACCTACCCTGAAACGACGGCGGTGATGTGCGGCAACGATGTGTTGGCGATGGGTGCGCTGCAAAAGGCGCGGGATTTGGGCCTTAACGTGCCCGACGACATCTCGATCACGGGCTTCGATGATATCGAACTGGCCCGTGTCGCCCATCCCGGCCTGACGACAGTGCATGTGCCCCACAAAGAGATGGGGGCCCTTGCAGCGCAGCGGTTGGTCGATCTCATAGAAGGCAAGGGCACGCGCTTTGACACGCGTCTCGACGCGCCCGTGGTCTTCCGCGCGTCACTCGGCCCCGCCTGCCCCCTGCCCTAAAGTCCCGGCAGCCACGTTGCCAGCGGCGGGAAAACGATCAGCATTGCGACCAGTAGAAGCGAACAGATGATGAAGGGGATCGCAGAGAGATAGATCTCGCGCATCGTCGTGTCCGACGGCGCCACGCCCTTCATGACGAACAAGAGAAGTCCGAACGGCGGCGTCGTGAAGCTGATTTCAAGGGCCAGAAGCATGATGAGACCAAACCAGATCGGGTCAAAGCCCAAGCTGATCGCCAGCGGAAAGAAAATCGGCACGGTCAGAAGCATCATGGAAATTTGTTCCATGAACATGCCCAAGATCAGCAAAACCGCAAACATCACCAAGAGCATGTAGATCGGGTCCAGATCAAAGCCGGTGGCCCAATTGATCAAACCGCGCGACGCGCCGGAGAATGCCAGAAGCTGGCTGAATGTGGCTGAACCGAAGACGATCAGATAGGCCATCAAGGTCACCCGCAGCGCACCACGCACCGACGCCTTGAGCGCTTCCCACGTCAGGCAGCGATAGGCCACCGCGAGGATCAGCACGCCCAGCGCGCCGAAGGCCGCCGCTTCGGACGGGGTGACGATACCGTTGATCATCATGACGACGATCGCGACCATCAGGCCGATCATCGGCACGACGTCCGTCATCAGAAGCCTGATTTTTTCACCTGCCGATTGAGGCGGCACGTCGTAGGCTGGCGCAGCCGAGGGGTCCATCCGGGTTTGCAGGTAGATCGTCGCGATATAAAGCGCGGCAAGGATCAGCCCCGGAATAATGCCCGCGATCAGAAGCGCGCCCACGTCTATCTGGGCAAGGGTTGCCAGCAGCACAGCCAGGGCCGAGGGCGGAATGATGATTGCCAAGCCACCTGTCCCAAGGATCGGGCCAATCGACATGTGCTTCTTGTAGCCACGCTTGGTCATCTCGGGCACCATCAGCGATCCGAGGAGTGCCGTGGAGCCCATGGAGGATCCGGACAAAGTGGAGAAGCCGGTGCCGCCCAGAACCGTCACATAGCTGAGGCGTCCGGGAAGCTTCCCCAGCAGTCGGTCAATGGCCGTGAACATGCGTCCGCCGAGGCCAGTGTGAAAAAAGATCTCGCCCATCAGCAAGAACAGCGGGATCGGGACAAGCGCAAATTTCGTCAGCGCCCCCCAGCCATTGTTCAAAAGCGCGACGACACCCCGATCCCCACCCATGAAAACCCACGCGCCCAGAATGTTTGCCGCAAGAAACGCCAAGGCGACGGGCATCCCCATCGCCATGAGAAACATGATGCTGCCAACGAGCAGGCCAAGCGCTTCGTACCATTCCATTATTCGTGGATCCCCGCTTCACCGGAGTGCAGAAGATCCTTGCCGAAGACAAAGCGCGAGAACTCAATTGCCATGAAGCTGAAGGCGATGGGAAACGTGATCGTCAGCATCCACCGTGGATAGAAATAGGCGCGAACGTCATAGTCGTTGCGCTCGATATTGGTCAGGAAAAGCTGCAGACCGTACCACGCCAAGATCAGCGATACGAGAACACAGGCCGCAGCGACAGTGCGACTGACGATGCGCCCAAGCCCTTCGGGCAAGGCGGCTGTCACCAGTTCGATATGCACATGCCCCTTTTCGCGCACCAGCCAAGGTGCGCCGAGCATTGTCATGTAGAGAAGACCGTATTCCGCAGACGTGAAGAGCCAAGCAAACGGCTGGACTCCGATGTTTCGCATGATGACAGAGACGACGACGGACACCATCAACCAGATCAGTGTCATCGCCGCGATCAGCGCCATGAAAGAAAGAAGGGCGTCGTAGACGCGGGTCAGCACACGCATATGGCGTCCCAGAATGTCTTCAGATGTGGCTCAAGGCGCAATTGATCGCGCCTTGAGCGGATTTGTCCAGCTTAGTCAGCCGAAGGGTCGTAGAAGAGCTCGATCAGGCGGTCATAGTTGGCCGTGCCCATCGGATGCTCTGCCATCAGTTCCTGCATGCGCTCCCAGTTCTTTTCGCGCGCCGCCAAAAGGTAGTTGGCCTTGGCTTCCCCTTCGAGAGAAACGACCGTCATGCCCTGTTCTGCCAGTGCAGCGAAGTCTTCATCCCGCTTTGCGCGCAGCGCGTTCACGCTGTCGATTTCATGCTGGATGGCAACGTCCTGGACGATCTTCTTGGCTTCGTCGCTCAGATCATTCCAACGGTCGAGGTTCACGATCACGCCAAGGTCGGTCGAGAAGAAGCAAGGCTCGATCCGGTAGTTCAGGAACTCGTTCCATTTCAGATCGATCAGGCCGATTTGTGTCCAGCCGGTTGCGTCGACAACGCCGCGCTGTAGGGCGGCATAGACTTCACCTGTCGGAAGGTCGATCACCTGCGCGCCAAGGTAGTTGGTGAAGAAGGCGTTGTAGACTGCATTGCCGCGCAGCTTCAGGCCTTCGACTTCCAGGTTGCCATCTGCATCGAAGCTTGGCTCATCCCGCGTCCAGAGATTGTAGCACACGCCTGAATCGAACCAGCCAAGGTACTTCAGGCCCATCTTCTCTTGATGGATTTCGTCAATCAGCGCGATGCCGCCATTTTCCCGCGTCTCAATGGCCGTCAGGTTGGAGGCGACAAGCGCGTCCTTTTCGGGCAAAGCGCCGCCGTAGAACGACCCCGGCGTATAGACCATGTCCACGATCCCATCGCGCACCGCGTCCGGCTGCTGGAACATGCCAATGGCTTCCGGGCCACCACGCACCTCGATCTGGACGACGCCTTCACCGGCCTCGTTCACCTTGTCGACAAAGGACAGAAAGCTCTTCGTGTAGATCAGCGTTTCCGGGAAAGCATGCACCGCCGTGATGGTTTCCTGTGCTTGGGCGACCGCACCGACGGTCATGGATCCCGCAATGATGCCTGCGGCGAGTTGTATTTTCATTGGTCTTCCTCCTGTTCCAAACACCAGCCCCCTGGTGCTTTCTTGCTTTGACGCTGTCGCGCCGATTGATCATCCGGTCACTTCTGCCACCGGAAATGCCCACTCTCTTCGTTCCGCATGGGCGCTTCTGAACGCCTGAATTTTATTTGTTTCAGACCGGGTCAGATCGATGTCGTCCCAACCGTTCACCAGTTTCGCGCGCCAGACAGGGTCGAGGTCGAACACAGCCTCGCGTCCGTCGACACTTACTGTCCCAGCAGGCAGATCGACGCTGGCTGCACCATCGCCCGCGCCCAGCGCGGCAATCATCGCATCGGCGTCCGCCGACGACACGCGGGCGGGCAGAAGTCCGTTGTTGACGGCGTTCGACGCAGAAATGTCGCCAAAGCTTGGTGCAATCACCGCTCGGATGCCGAAATCCACCAAGGCATAGACCGCGGCTTCACGTGAGGACCCACTGCCA
>CAZMKY010000185.1:0-2485 GCA_964566835.1 uncultured Rhodobacterales bacterium | reverse complement strand
GACCATGAAGTTCGAGGGCGAGGACGGCAGCGTCATCGAGAAAGAGGTCTTTGATGCCCCGGAAGCCGGTGTGGCGATGGGGATGTATAACCTCGATAAGTCGATTTACGATTTCGCACGCGCATCGTTCAATTACGGCCTGAACCTTGGCTGGCCGGTTTACCTTTCGACCAAGAACACGATCCTCAAAGCCTATGACGGCCGCTTCAAGGACATCTTCCAGAAGGTCTACGAGGAAGAATTCGCCGATGACTTTAAGAAGAAGGACATCTGGTACGAACACCGCCTGATCGACGATATGGTGGCGTCCTCGCTGAAATGGTCCGGCGGCTACGTCTGGGCCTGCAAGAACTACGACGGCGACGTGCAGTCCGACACCGTTGCGCAGGGCTTCGGCTCCCTTGGGCTTATGACATCCCAGTTGATGACGCCTGATGGCAAGATCGTGGAAGCCGAAGCCGCGCACGGCACGGTCACCCGGCACTACCGTCAGCACCAGAAAGGTGAGCAGACGTCCACCAACTCCATCGCATCGATCTATGCCTGGACCGGTGGCCTGAAGCACCGCGCAAAGCTGGACGACAACGCACAGCTCAAAGCCTTCGCCGAAACGCTGGAGAAGGTCATCATCGACACTGTGGAATCCGGCTACATGACGAAAGACCTCGCCTTGCTGGTCGGTCCGGACCAAGGCTGGCTCACGACAACCGGCTTTCTGGAAAAGATCGACGAGAACCTTCAGGCCGCCCTGTCCTAAGACGGGAAGAGTTTTTATCAGGGGCCAGCCGCAACGCTGGCCCTTTTTGTTTTCCGGACACTGGACCCACGTGTCAGTCCCGGCAAAACTCCGGGCGATGTTCTGGCGCGCCCTTCTTCTTCTCGTTTTCGTCGTCGGTCTCTCTGTGGCCCTGACGATGTGGTTGGGGCATGAGGTTCTCTTGGCCCTTGGGCTGATCCTGACGCAGATCAAAGTCATTGCGAAGAAAATCGCGTCCGTAGAACTTCCGGCCGTTCTGGCGTGGCTGAAAGTCGAAGTGCAAAGCTTCTTCCGCGTCGAACTTCTGAAGAAGTGGTTCTATTCGTCCATTGTTCCGATGCTGGTCGGCAACGCGATCCTCAGACGGATCAACCAGTTCTTCGCCAGCTACTTGGACGCAGTGCGCGAACGTTACGCTGCGATGATGACGTGGTACCGTGGGCTGGACTGGCACGAGAAGTTGGTCGCGACCTTGGTCGTGGTTTTCGCCACGCTGGCCCTGACAGTCAGTTCGCTGGGCCTTTGGCTGGTCCTGTTCTCGGTACAACTACCCCTTTGGTTCTTGGCGGGCGTCGCTGCCTTCGGAAAGTCGATCTTTCTTTCGACGCGAAAATGGCTCTTCAAGGCAGTTGCCTTCTTTCAGCTTTCGGTCTTGTGGCGCATCGTGCGCGGACGCCTGCCTGCAGACATGCTCGAACGAAAGCGGCGTCTGGACTTCCGGATTGCACGACGCGTTGTCCGACAACGCCGGCTGACCGTGCAGCAACTTGCCAGTGGGAAAGACGGCATCGCCCTTCGGTGGGCCATATTAAGGGCGCGCTGGCGCGGCGAAGAAGACGACTAGGCCCTGCTGGGCGGGATCGAGTACGTCATCGACGCGCGCGCCACTGGATCGTCCATTCCTTCGGAGCGGATAAGCACATCCCCCACGGCAAGAACCCGGCCGACTTTCAGAAGACGGACGTCAGCAACCAGATCCTTGTCCGGCATGGGCTTTCGCATGAAATCCAGCGAAGCGTTCGTCGTAACGGCCAAGGCTTCCGGCCCGATCATCGCCAACAGCGCGAGATAGACCCCCACATCGGCCAGTGCAAACATCGCAGGTCCAGACACAGTCCCCCCGGGGCGCAGGTCCTTCTCCGAAGGCGAAAACCGGACAGTCATCGTCATTGGGCCGACAGCTTCGACCACGTAATCATCGGCCACTTGTGGAAAGCTTTGCACCAGAAAGCGCTGAAGCTCTTCTATGGACATCTTGGGAGAAAGGCTCATGTCGGCTACCTTTCCCTGAACTTGGTCGGAAGGACAAGTCATGGACATCATCGCCGCTGCACGCATTCCCGATGAAAGACTTTCGGACGGAAAAATTCTGGATGAGATCTTCCAAGCGGCAACGGGCTGGAAGCCCAAGCTATGGGGCAAGGTCATTGGATACGGGCAATACCACTACCGCTACGACAGCGGTCGAGAAGGCGACTTCTGCGCCACCGGTTTTGCCATCGGAGCGCGGGAAATCTCGCTTCATATCCTGCCGGGCTATACAGAGTTTCCCGACATTGCCGGACGTCTCGGCCCGCATCGTCGGGGCAAAAGCTGTTGGTATCTTCGCAATCTGGAAAAGGTGGATGAGGCCGCGCTTGGCGACCTCATCAAGGCGGGACTTGCCGATCTGTCAACGCACTGGCCGATCACACCGACCTGAAACGCAAGGTCAGAGACTGTAGATCT
>CAZMKY010000184.1:0-1640 GCA_964566835.1 uncultured Rhodobacterales bacterium | reverse complement strand
ACGCCGCGCGGCCTGCACGACGCGTTCTTCGCGTGCGAAGATATCTGGTCCGATGTCATAGCCATAAAATTCTGCCAAGAACCCCGGCGTCGCGTCGGTGACATGATAAAGCGGAGGCAGGCCGGGCTTTTGAACCTGATCGATCAAGCCACTTGCGACCAATGCAATATTGGCGTCCTGACCCGACAGATCGAACGCTGCGGGCGAAAGCGCGTCCCAGCCGAACTTTCGGCGGACCCGGCGCATCATTTCTGGCTGTTTCCTGTGCGGCCCCAGAACGGTCAGTTCCACATCGCTGACGCGGGACAGGGCCCTTGCCGCGTGATACGTCGTGCCGGAAAAGGCCGTTCGATCGAACGGGTCATGTGCAGACAGGAATCCGATTTTTAGCGGCACGCTGTCGCCGTCCTCCGTTGCGTGAGGGCTGTCACATCAGCACGGACCGATGGGGCCTTGATAACCTTTCTCAAGGTATGGCCGCGCGAGGTCGCCACTCATGCGAACCGTTCTAACGAGGAGTTTCCAAGATGTCAGATGCTTTTGCCGATCGCGTGCGGTCCCCCTCGGATCCGGCGACGACGATTTTCGAAATCAGCCCAAGCGACACAACCGACCTTGTGGCCGTTACGACCGCCGTCAATGTGGCGACGTCCGGCACGCTCAGGATCACGACCCCGGAAGGCACGACAAGTGACGTGTTCGTGTCAGCCGGACATGTCTTTCCAATCCGCGCACGCCGTGTTTGGACGACGGGGACATCGGCCACCGGCATTCGCGGCCTCGCGTGACATGAGGCCTTTGGGCGGCGTCAGACCTTGGTCACGCCGTCCATCGGAAGACCGCGGCGCGCAATTGCGTTTCGCGTATCCACGACAGGACAACCCAGCGCCAGAAGTGCCGAGTAGTCGATCGCGTCGTGGTCGGTCGAGATAAGCACCAGGTCTGGCTCTTCTCGCGCGATATCTTCGGCGGCGGTCGCTGCACGTGCTTTGAACTGACCGTATTCCCGCATTGGCGGAATCTCTGGCACGTGAGGGTCGAGGAAAATCACCTCTGCGCCCGCTTCTTCCAAGAGCTGCATCAGACGCATCGACGGGCTTTCCCGCATGTCGGACACGTTCTTTTTGTAAGCCACACCCACAAGCAGCACTTTCGAACCGGACAGGCCCTTTCCGGTCGCACGGTCCAAGACTTCGCGCAGACGGTCTATGACATGGCGCGGCATGTTGGTGTTGATCTCGCCCGCAAGCTCAATGAAGCGCGTCGGCACGCCAAACTCGCGCGCGCGCCATGTCAGGTAAAATGGGTCTATGGGGATGCAGTGCCCGCCCAGTCCCGGCCCGGGATAGAATGGCATGTAGCCAAAGGGCTTCGTCGCCGCGCCGTCGATGACATCCCAGACATCGATCCCCATCCGATCGAAGATCAGTTTGAGCTCATTGACCAAGGCGATGTTGACGGCGCGGAAGATATTCTCGGTGATTTTAACCGCTTCGGCCGTAGCCGTCGTCGGCACGCGAACCACGGTTTCGACAACCGCTTCGTAGAACGCTTCAGCCAAGTCGCCTGCACGGTCTCCGTCGCCGGCGACGATCTTGGGAATAGTCTTGGTGCGATAATTGGCGTTGCCGGGATCTTCG
>CAZMKY010000183.1:0-2156 GCA_964566835.1 uncultured Rhodobacterales bacterium | reverse complement strand
CTGGCCCGCGATCCGGTCGAGGCGGTCGAGACCTGCTACGGCGAGGGATACCCCCGGGTCTACGGAATTGGTGGCGCGTCGATCTATGCCGCGCTTTTGCCGCTGGCCAGTCGTTTGATGATCACCGAGGTCGATCTGGACGTCCCGGACGCCGACACTTTCTTCCCGGAGTTCGATACGAACACATGGGAAAAAGTCCGCATCGCGCCGCTGCGCGATGCCGATCCGAAGTGCACGTTAACGGAATGGTTGCGTCGCTGATCCAATCGCAAAGGCTTTAGGCCAGCGTCAGGCCTATTGTCCCGATAAACGCCGCTTTTCGCGCCTGTATCGGGTTCGCATGTCGATTTGGATGGGTGGACCGAATGCGTGGCGGCCCACCCCTAATCCGGCCCGAAGGCCGTCGCCAACGCTCAGAGCGCTTGCAGATCGCCTGCCGACTGACGACCGTCGCGGCCCTCAATCAGTTCGTAAGAGACTTTCTGGTTGTCAGCGAGACCGGTCATCCCGGCGCGTTCGACAGCGGAAATGTGGACAAAGATGTCCTTGCCGCCTTCGTCGGGGGCGATGAAACCATACCCCTTGGTCGTATTAAACCACTTCACGGTGCCTGTCGGCATGTCGTCTTCCTTTTGGTCGGCCCCATGCTGGGGTCGTGATCGTCGATGCACAAAGACGCGGAACGCGCAAAATACGCGGGCCAAACACCCATTTGCCTTTGTGAAAATGGAGCGTTTTGGTGAAAAGACAAGAATAACACGATGAAGAGGACGTGATTGATGGCTGTGACGCTCTACGGGATCAAGACCTGTGACACCTGCAGGAAGGCTGCCAAGGAATTAGGCGCTTCCGGGACAGAGGTTGTCTTTCACGACGTCCGTGCCGATCCCTTGGGGGCGGATCAGATCGAAAAGTTCCTTCAGGCCTTCGGTGACGCACTTCTGAACAAGAAGTCGACGACGTGGCGCGGGTTGGACGATGCGGCTCGTGCGGCCGCGCCTCTGGCTCTTTTGGCCGAACACCCGACTTTGATGAAGCGACCGGTGATCGAGGGACCAGGCGGTCTGACGCTCGGTTGGACGGCAGAGGCGAAGGCGGCGCACCTTGCGGGCTAGCCGCAGGATGCCCACGTCAGGGTGACGGGACAAAGGGGAACACGATGCGCAACGCCGCCAGCGCCTTGGGAATTCTGGGCGGGCTTTTTGCCCTTCTGATCGGGGTCAGCACTTTCGGCTATACCGAAGTGCTTTACCGTTTCGGAGAAGTGCCAGACTGGGCCGAGCTGCCGGACAACGCGGCCCAGCTACGCGCCGTCAGCGTCCTTGCGCCGATCCTTGCGATTGCCGGCGGGGCAACGGCGCGGGATCGGGCGCTTTGGGCGGGCCTGATGCTGCTGGCAGCGGCAGGCTCTCTCTACTGGGCATTCGGGTTTGGCGCTTTCACGATCTTTCCGATCACGATGTGCGGCCTTGGCGGGCTCTTGGCTATCCTGTCACCTCAGCCCGACGCCCCGAAGTCACACGGCCCAAAAGGGCGTCGACCGAAATCGGACCAGCGCCCCGAATAACAAGAACGGCGAAGAGGAAGACCCAAAGCGTTCTTTCATTCAGAAGGCCGCCGGCATTTCCGAACCAGCTGCCAAGTTCGACGCCGTGGCCGGTCACATCCACCAGCGTTTGAACCATCACGAAGCCGATCATGCCAAGCGCGGCAAGCCGCGTCATCAGCCCGATCAGGATCAGAACTGGCAGAACGAATTCGGCCACGGTTCCCGCAAAGATCACGATACGCTGGAAAAAGCTCATCTGTGTCACGTCCCAAAGAACGGCCTCTGCCGCTTTTGGGAAGATCTGTCCAAAAGCGCCCGCCGAGGGCGAAAAGATGGAGCCGTCAATTTTCAGGACGGCCGAATTCCAGAAGTAGAAGAAAAAGACGACCAGAAAGACCAGACGCGCCAGCGTCGGTGTCAGCCATGGCGATGCGGCATCCAGCCGTTCAGCAAGGGTCGTGTGGGTTTGAACGAGGGACCGGATCATGTGTCGTCTCCAAGATGTGTCAGCGCGCCATGGGCCAGAAGCAGCCCAAGGATAGCGCCGAGGTCGGTGTCAGGGGTGTCGTGCAAGGCGGCCGAATAGGCATCGCCAAACGTCTGTCCG
>CAZMKY010000182.1:0-24175 GCA_964566835.1 uncultured Rhodobacterales bacterium | reverse complement strand
TCCATCGCCATCGAGTGGTTGCGGAGCGCGCCGTCTCTTAGCGCCACGGCGATTGAAGCCAACGCAGAACGCGCGGCGCGGATTGCCGCGAACGCGGCAGAATTGGGCGTCGACCATCTGGTCGTGAAAGAAGGTGCAGCGCCGGAGGCTCTGGACGATCTGAGAGAGCCAGACGTTGTCTTTGTCGGAGGGGGGCTTTCGACCAAGCTTCTGGATTGGATCTTCGCGAACCTGCCAACCGGGACACGGCTGGTCGCCAATGCCGTAACGCTCGAATCCGAAGCACTCTTGGCTGTTGCGCAGGCGAAGCGTGGTGGATCGTTGATGCGGATTGAGATCGCAGAAGCCGCGCCAATCGGCAGGAAGCGGGGTTGGAAAGCCAGCTACCCCATCGTGCAGTGGAGCGTGACGTTATGATCGTTGCTGGGTTCGGCTTTCGGCAAGATGCCGGACTGGAAAGTCTGCTCGACGCTTTGCATCTGGCGTCGGAGGGACGAGAGGTTGACCGACTTGCGGCACCCAACGACAAATCGGAAGGCGCTGTCTTTCAAGCATTGGCCGACAGGCTCAATTTGCCAGTGGTCGCTGTGGCCCCGGATGCGTTGGCAGCACAGACCACCATCACGATGTCTCCAGCATCAATGGACGCGCGTGGCACAAGCTCCGTCGCAGAGGCCGCGGCGCTCGCGGCTGTGGGCGAGGGCGGTCGTCTGTTGGGCGCTCGGGTCGTTTCAACGGATCGCCAAGCGACTTGTGCGTTGGCAGAAGGAGGTCCGTCATGACGGTTCACTTCATTGGTGCAGGGCCTGGTGCAGCGGATCTGTTGACCTTGCGAGGCCGCGATCTGATCGCGTCTTGTCCGGTCTGCCTTTATGCCGGTTCCTTAGTGCCGGAAGGCATCTTGGCGCATTGCCCACCTGACGCAAAAATCGTGAATACGGCACCGTTGGACCTTGACGCCATTCTGAATGAAATCCGATCCGCACATGAAGCTGGGCAGGACGTTGCACGCCTGCACTCGGGCGATTTGTCGGTTTGGTCCGCCATGGGCGAGCAGCTTCGGCGCCTCAAGGCCGAAGGTATTCCCTTTACCGTAACGCCCGGCGTGCCATCTTTCGCGGCCGCCGCCGCAGCACTTGGATCCGAGCTTACACTACCCGGACTTGGACAATCGGTCGTTCTGACGCGCACGTCTGGTCGTGCCTCGGCCATGCCGGATGGTGAGACGTTAAAAAACTTTGCCGCCACTGGCGCGACTTTGGCCATCCATCTTTCGATCCAGAACATTCAGAGCGTCGTTGACGAGCTGACGCCTGACTATGGCGCGGACTGCCCCGTAGCGGTCGTGTTCCGCGCATCGTGGCCAGATCAGATCATACTGCGTGGCACCTTGGGAAGTATCGCAACGCAACTCGACCCAAAGATCAGCCGAACCGCTCTGATCCTTGTCGGACCTGTTCTGAGCGCTGAAGGTTTCGACGAAAGCTGCTTATACGCCGCCGACTATGATCGTCGCTATCGCCCGCAAAGCGCAGACAGTCCATGGAGCGAGTGGAGCCCGGAGAAGGAGACAGGTCATGACTGATGCACCGGGGCTGATGATCTCGGCGCCAGCGTCCGGCACTGGGAAGACGACCGTCATGCTCGGCCTTCTGCGCGCGCTCGCAGACGATGGACTGCGTGTGCAGCCGTTCAAATCTGGCCCGGATTACATTGACCCTGCCTTTCACCGGGCCGCGTCGGGTCGCGACAGCTTCAACTTGGACAGTTGGGCGATGGGGCCAGCGCTGTGGCAGGCTGTGACCGCGCGCGCAGCTGATGCCGATATTTCAGTCGCTGAAGGCTCGATGGGGCTGTTCGACGGTGTGGCGACGCCGGGTCAGCAGGGTTTTGGCAGCAGCGCCGAAACAGCAGCCCGAATGGGTTGGCCCGTTGTTCTTGTCCTCGACGTTGGCGGGCAGGCCCAATCGGCAGCGGCGACCGCACTTGGTTTCAAATCACTGCAGCCAGACTTGGACTTTGCCGGTGTGATCCTGAACCGTGTCGCGTCCCCACGACATGAACGCTTGATCCGGCGCGGCATGGATGCGGCAGGCATCACCGTTCTGGGTGTTTTGCCTCGGCGGGGTGATCTTGCACTTCCGGAGCGCCATTTGGGCTTGATCCAAGCCGTCGAACATCCGGATCTTGAGGAAGCGATCAAGGGCTATGCGGCATTCTTGCGCGAAAATGTCGATTTGTCCGCCATCAAAGCTGCTGCACGTGGGAAAAGCGTCGCGCAAGGCGGCCTGCTGCCAAAGCCACCGGCGCAAAGGATCGCGATCGCCAGAGATGCAGCGTTTTCCTTCACTTATCCGCATGTCCTAGAGGGCTGGCACACCCAAGGTGCGGAGATCTTGCCGTTTTCGCCTTTGGCAAACGAAGCTCCGGATTCATCTGCCGATCTGGTCTGGCTGCCGGGGGGCTACCCCGAGCTTCATGCCGGAACGCTTGCCGCCGCGGATGTGTTTCTTGGGGGCTTGAGGGCCCATGCAACAACACGGCCCGTTCATGGGGAATGCGGTGGATACATGGCGCTTGGCGAAGCCTTGATCGATAAGGACGGAACGCGACACCGAATGGCAGGACTGCTTGGGCTGGTGACCAGTTACGAGAAGCGCAAGTTTCACCTTGGCTATCGTCAGGCGACATTGGCTGCGCCGATGCCGGGTTTCAACGAAGGCGCCCGGCTTCGCGGACATGAATTCCACTACTCCACCATTCTGGATCAACCCGACGCGCCCTTGGCCGACGTCGGCGATGCAGACGGCAATCCAGTACCTGAGACGGGTTCTGTCAGGGGGCACGTCTCGGGGACGTTTTTCCACCTGATCTCTGCGGAGGAAGCTCCATGACCGGCTTTGTCAGCTTTGTCAGTTCTGGTCCGGGCGATCCGGAGCTTCTGACGTTGAAGGCTGTCGACAGGTTGAAGACGGCTGACGTCGTCTTGTTTGACGACCTGTCGTCTGGACCCATCCTTGAGCATGTCAGGCGCGGCGCGGATCTTGTGGGGGTCGGCAAACGGGCAGGGCGCGCTTCGCCCAAGCAGCACCATGTCAGCCGTCTGTTGGTAGACCATGCGGAAACGGGTCAGCGCGTGGTGCGGCTGAAGTCCGGCGACAGCGGATTGTTTGGTCGCCTTGAAGAAGAGCTTATCGCGCTCAAAGAGGCCGGCATTCCCTACGAGATTATTCCCGGCGTGCCATCCGCCTGCGCTGCGGCCGCCGCGGCTGGCATTCCGTTGACCCGGCGTCTGACTGCGCGACGGGTCCAGTTCGTGACAGGACACGACGTGACCGGCGCGCTGCCGGAAGACATGAACATGGCGGCTTTGGCCGACCCTCAGGCCACGACCGTGGTTTTCATGGGCAAGCGGACCTTCCCGGCGCTTCTGGACAAGCTGCTGGCACACGGCCTGCCCGACGATACGCCGGCCTTGCTGGCCGAAGCTGTCAGCACGCCAGAGCAAGTCGTAACACGCCACACGGTCGCGACTTTGAAGGCCGCTTTGGAGGAAGACGTGGGCTCCAAGCCCGCTTTGATCCTCTATGGGCCGCTGGCAGAGGCCTGATTGTCGTTTTTGTTCTTGTGCCGGATCAACTGCGCAGGAATATTCGAATTGCACGGTGTCGCGAAGGCGACGAAGAGGGAATCGGGTGAAAGTCCCGAACTGCCCCCGCAACTGTAAGTGGAGAGTGCCTCGGAAAATCCACTGGCCCCGAGGGCCGGGAAGGACCAAGGCGCAGTGACCCGCAAGTCAGGAGACCTGCCGTGTCGGGAAAAAACTTGCCTCCGAAGTGGGGCTACATGCTGCCGGAGGGGCGGCGCGGATAGAAAGGAAAAGACATGCATATCGAACCAGGCGTTGTCGATGCCGCCAAGATGGGCTTTGCCTACGCAACAGCTGCAGGCGCCGCGGGCTACACCGCGAAACTGGCCCTGAACGACGTCAGGTCGAGCAACATTGCCTCAGTTGCGGTGCGCACTGTGCTGGCCACGGTCGGCACCTTCGTCTTTTTCGAGATCCTGCCGCATTTCCCGGTCGGGATCTCCGAAGTCCACTTCATTCTGGGCACCACGTTGTTCCTGCTTCTGGGCGCAGCCCCGGCGGCGATGGGGCTGGCACTGGGCCTGCTGATACAAGGTGCGTTCTTCGCGCCGTCCGATCTGCCAATGTTCTTCGTCAACCTCACGACGCTTCTTGTGCCGCTCTTCGCGATGTTCGCTCTGGCCAAGCGCGTGCTCCCCAAGAACACGGCCTATGTTGATCTGGAATATGCTGATGTTCTGAAGCTTTCCGCGGCCTACCAGGGCGGCGTCGTGGCTTGGGTGGCGTTCTGGGCCTTCTACGGTCAGGGCGTTGGTGCCGAGACGTTCCAGTCGGTCTGGACGTTTGGCGCAGCCTACATGGTTGTCGTACTGATCGAGCCGCTGGCGGATCTTGGCGCGTTGGCCATTGCGAAAGCACGCCGTGGCGGTGCCGGTTCGATGTTTGTCACGCCGCGGCTCTTCAACGCGGCCTGATCAGAGCTTTGAGTACGGCCCGGGCTCCTGTTTGGAGCCCGGGCTTTTTTGTGCCCGAGATACGGATGACGAGGCGCACGGGATGATCAAGGACCTTTGGCTCATCGGGATCGGCACCGGAAGCCTATCGCACGTGACACTGGAAGGCGTTTCCGCAATGCGCGACGCACGGGTGATCCTTGTGCCGCGGAAAGGGGACGAAAAGGGGGACCTTGCGGAACTGCGGCTTCAGATCCTTGATCAAGCCGGGTCCAGCGCTGACGTCCGGTTTTTCGATTATCCGACGCGCGACCCCGCGCTGCCTTATCAGGACCGCGTGTCGAAGTGGCATGACGAGATTGCGAAGCGCTGGACGCGCGCGTTGGAAGAAGCGGCGCTGGACGGACCCGTCGCACTACTGGTCTGGGGTGATCCTTCGCTTTACGACAGTACGCTGCGCATTGCGCAGCGGCTGGATCCCGCGCCGGACGTCCGGGTCATTCCGGGGATCACGGCGATACAAGCGCTGACCGCTGCGCACCGGCTGCCATTGAACACTGTAAACGGCGAGATCCGCGTGACGACAGGGCGCCGCATTCGGGATCGTGGTTTAAGCAGCGAAGCTGAAACGACGCTTGTCATGCTGGACGGAGAATGCAGTTTTCAGCGCCTGAAGGGGCAGGGACTGGACATATGGTGGGGCGCCTATCTGGGCAGCGAACAGGAGGTTCTTTGCGCCGGTGCCCTGGACGATGTGGCCGATCAGATCGTCGCAATGCGTGAGGACGCGCGCCGCCGCCACGGTTGGATCATGGATACATATCTAATTCGTCCGACAGGCGTTGCGCCTTAACGGGCCGCGCGAAACGCTGCAAACCAGATCAACGCCAAACCGAACGAAAAGATCGCGTTCCACCCGGCCATTGAAATGCCCGCCAGAGACCAGGCGATCTCATCGCACATGACGATGTTTGCGACGCCCTCGGTGCTCAGAAGGTCTGCGCCCGACAGCCCTTGAAGACCCTGTCCGCCGCCGGTGCAGGACGACGGTCCTTCCCACCACTTTTGTTCCACACCCACATGATAGACGCCGATCCCGGCTGTCGTCAGCGCAGCCAATGCGCCACCCAAGGTCCAGAGAATCAGCGGTGCAACAGCTGCGGCGAGTGCGCCAAAACCAATGGCTATCCCGTGCGGCCATCGCTGCCAGATACACATCTTGCAAGGCGCATAGCCCAAAGCCTGAAACACAAATGCCCCAGCCAGCAGCGCAAGGGAGCCGCCAGCGGCCAGAAGGGCAAGGTTGCGCGGTGTCATATGTACCTCAATGCAGCAAAGCCGCCGATTAGCAGGATGATAAACAGCGTGAACAAAAATCCCAGATACTTCTCAATGAAGTCTCGGATCGGTGCGCCGAACTTCCACAAGAGCGCCGCAACGATGAAAAACCTCAAGCCGCGCGCAATGATTGATGACAGGATGAAAACCGGCAGCGACAGCCCGGTCCAGCCCGACGCAATAGTGATGACCTTGTAAGGGAAGGGCGTCACGCCCGCAGTCAGGACTGCCCACGCACCCCATTCGTTAAAGCGTTCGTTGAACTCAGCCATCTTGTCGGCCTTGCCGTAGAATTCCAGCACTGGTTGCCCGATAAAGTCGAACAGCGCCGCGCCGATGTAGTACCCGAAGAGGCCTCCAAGAACGCTTGCGACGGTGCAGACGCCCGCGATCAGCCAAGCGCGATGCGGCGCGGCAATGATCATCGGGATCAAGATGACATCCGGCGGGATCGGAAAAACCGAGCTTTCGACAAAAGAAACCGCAGCCAGCACCCATAGGGCGTGCTGGTGGGAAGCCATGCGAAGGGTCCAGTCGTAAAGTCCGCGGATCATTGCTCTGCCTTTTGGACCCAAAAACCGTGCTACGGTGTTAAGGTCAAGAGGACGGTGGTCTGCTGTTCGTAAAGTGTGAGGGATTGGCGATGAAATGGCGTGGTCGCAGAGGCAGCGGAAACATTGAAGATCGGCGGCGCAGTTCGCGCGGCGGCGGACGCCAATTGTCGCTTGTGGGTGTGCTGCTTGTCCTTGGTGTCGGATACTTCTTCGGTGTCGATGTAACGCCGCTCCTGCAAGGCACCGGAGTTGGCGTCCAGCAAACGCAGACCAACACGACGATTACACCAGAGGACGAGGCAGCGGCGCAGTTTGTTTCGGTCACGCTTGCGGACACCGAGGAGGTCTGGGCGGACATCTTCGAACGTCAGCTGAACCAGACCTACGACCCAACGACGCTGGTTTTGTTCAAAGGGGCCACACAATCCCCTTGCGGCGGTGCGTCCGGAGCGTCTGGCCCGTTCTACTGCCCGGTGGATGAAAAAGCGTATCTGGACACTGCCTTCTTCGTGACGATGGAGCAGCGCCTTGGCGCGGGTGGTGACTTTGCTGCAGCTTATGTTGTTGCCCACGAGGTGGCACATCACGTCCAGAACGAACTGGGCCTTCTACAGTCCATGCGGCAAACGAATGAGGCACAGAACAGGCAGACCGTCCGGATCGAGTTGATGGCGGATTGCTTTTCCGGTGTATGGGCACGTCAGGCCGAGGCGAAGTTCGGCTCGCTCGAACCCGGTGACATTCAGGAGGCGATGAATGCCGCCAAGCAAATCGGTGACGACACGCTGCAGCGCAACGCCGGACAGGCGCCCAGACCACACACCTACACGCACGGCACGTCGGAGCAGCGGATGCGCTGGTTCCAGACCGGATTCGAGACGGGCGACATCAATCGATGCGACACACGTGAAATTCCCTACGCACGGCTTTGATCGCCTCTGGACCTTTCTGTCCAAACGGCGCTAAGACGCTCTCGCGTGCCCGTGTGGCGGAATGGTAGACGCAGGGGATTCAAAATCCCCCGCCGCGAGGCGTGCCGGTTCGAGTCCGGCCACGGGTACCAAACGACCTTGCAAATTGGTGCAGGTCGTGGCCAGAAGATCGCATGAGACTTAGACGCTTCCTTTCCTGCGTGATCTGCGCCTTTCTGCCCCTTCCGGCCGTTGCCGAAGAGGCGCTTGTGGCCGTCGCAGCCAACTTCCTGACCACGGCAGAAAGCCTTGCGGCCCGCTATGAGGCGGAAAGCGGGCATCGGATCGTTGTGACGCATGGCGCAACCGGTCAGCTCTATGCACAGATCCTGAATGGCGCGCCTTACGATATCTTCCTATCCGCCGACGAGCGTCGTCCGGCATTGTTGGACGAGCAGGACCGTGCGTCCGAACGTCGGACCTATGCACTTGGTCAGTTGTCTCTGATTTCAAAGACGGAATTGGATCTGTCAGGCGCTTCTTCCGCGTTTGAAGGAAAGACCGTCGCGCTCGCTGATCCGACGGTTGCGCCATATGGGCTTGCGTCGACATCGGCCATGGAAGACCTGCGGCTTGATACATCGACGTTCCGGACCGTTCTTCTAAGCGATGTCGGTCAGGTGGCGAGTGTCTTTGCGACGGGCAATGCTGATTTTGCGTTTGTCGCCAAAAGCTTGCTGCCAGTGATCAATCCACCTTTCGCGACCGACATGTCTGGTCGCCACCCGCCGATACGTCAGGACGGTGTATTGCTCTTACGCGCTGCCGACAACGAAGCCGCGACCGGGTTCTGGACCTTCCTTAAGGGCGACGCCGCACGAGACCTTATCGAAGACGCCGGGTACGGCCTGCCGGAATGAGCGTCTGGCCCGCGATATGGCTGACGTTGCAGTTGGCGGTCGTCACAACGGTCATTCTTCTTGCCATTGCTCTGCCCTTGGCCTGGTGGCTCGCCCGGACGACCTCGCCCATCCGACCTGCTGTTGAAGCGATCACGGCGCTGCCGCTCGTGCTGCCGCCGACTGTTCTTGGCTTTTACCTTTTGGTCTTCATGAGCCCTGAAGCGCCCTTCGGTGCGTTCATCCTGCGGGTTACGGGCGAGACATTGACGTTCAGCTTCACTGGCCTTGTCATCGCGTCCTTGGTCTATTCGCTGCCCTTTGCGGTGCAGCCTTTGCAGACCGCGTTCATGGGCATCGGTCGAGAGACCATAGAGGCTGCGCGGACACTTGGCGCATCCTCAAGGGATGCGTTTCTGAACGTCGCTTTGCCCTTGGCGCGCCGCGGCTTCTTGACGTCGGCCATTCTGACTTTTGCGCACACCATTGGGGAATTCGGAGTGGTCCTTATGGTTGGAGGGAACATTCCCGGTCGGACGCGCGTCATTTCGATTGAGATCTTCACCGCCGTTGAAACGTTGGACTACGCAACAGCACACGCCCTTTCGGCGGGGCTTCTTGTCTTTTCCTTCGTGGTCCTGACTTTGGTCTATTTCGGGAATCGGAAGGGTGTCGCGCGTGTCGGATGAACTGACATTCCGCATTCGCTTGCCGCGCGGCCGGAACTTCGTTCTGGACGTGGATGGATCAATTCCCATGACCGGGGTGACGGCTATTGCAGGTCCCTCGGGCAGTGGCAAAACCACGTTGCTACGGTCTTTGGCGGGGCTGGAGCCTGCAGCACAGGCGCAAATCGCATGCCGTGGCGAGGTCTGGTCGGATGATGTTGCGTTTCAACCGCCGGAAGCGCGCCAGCTTGGCTATGTGTTTCAGGAACCAAGGCTCTTTCCGCATCTCAGCGTCGCCGGAAACCTCGCCTTTGGCGCCAAGCGTCGTGGTGACCCCAGCTACCAGGGGATTATTGAGGCATTGGATCTAGGGCCTTTGATGGACCGCCAGATCGACAGCTTGTCCGGCGGCGAAGCGCGTCGCGTGGCGCTTGGCCGGGCACTGGCCGCGAACCCGACGTTGCTTCTGTTGGACGAGCCTCTCACCGGCCTCGACAACGACAAGAAGCGGGAACTGCTTCCCTATATCGGGCGGGCCGTTGCAGAGGCTCAGGTCCCCGCCATCTACGTCACCCACTCCGTGCGCGAGATTACGGCGCTGGCCGACCGTGTCTTCTTGATGGAGGCCGGACGCCTGACCGGTGCCGGGCCAGCGCCGTTGCGGCTGCGTGGTCGCGTCGTCAGCGTCGACGGCGACACCATGCAGGTGTCCATTGGCGATCAACTGATAAGAGTACCCACTGCCGCCGCGGTTGGTGAATGTGTTGGGCTTGGGGTTCCGCCGGACAGCTTGATGATCTCTGCCACCCATCCGGGCGGTGCGGACGCGCTGGCGATTTTGCCGGCCGAGGTCTGCCGAGGAGAAGGCGACGGACTGACATTGGATGTCGCGGGACAGATCGTAACAGTTCATCGTCAGGCGCGGCACATTGCGGGTGCCCGACTTTGGCTATCCCTGTTGGCGGCATACGTGCGACCAGAGCCCGACGATTCGCTGGATGAGGACCGGGAATCAGACCAATCAGCATCCATTCACGAGATTGGATCGGCTCGATAAACGAGCGTTCAGCACGCTTCAGACAACCAAAGGTAGTCTCTACGGTTTTTCGTTGAATCCCTATTGGTTCTAAGGCGCGAACAGTACGCTCTACATCTGGTGCCCCGTTCCCAGCCCCGCGCATATCCTGAGATGACTATTTCTGGATTGGGATCAATGCGTTCTTCTGGGCGGAAATTCGCTTAAAAATCGAAACCTTAGCGCCGACCTTCGATGGCCTTCATTCTGCCATTTTCGCTTTGGTCGACGGGCGCTTCTACATAGACTGCACCTACCTCGCTGGGGAGGTGTTTAGCGGCAGATGGGGGTGCCGCACGCAGGCCTGTTGATTGGCAGGTTTGCGGGTATGAGTGCTGCCTGTCTGGCGGCGGGGATCGATGCGCGATGACCCCGTAGGGCATTTTGGTCCAGGGGGGTGGACCACCTGCGGGCGACCGCATCGATCCTCGCACTGCCAGCCAAAACTCCAGCGACTTGATTGGTTCTGTTTCCCCCGTGGGAGTGCCAGTATGGCACGTACGGTTACGCCTGTGAGCCCGTGTTTCACGCCGGGCACTGCCATTGCCACGGATCGAGGCTTGCGCCCTGTTGAAGAGCTTCAGCGCGGCGACAAGGTCGTTACGCGCGACAATGGCCTCATGCGGATCGAGTGGGTCGGTCGACGCGATGTCAGCTACCATGAGCTTTCGCGTTGCCGTGAGATCCAGCCGATCCTTGTCAAAGCCGACGCTTTTGGGGACGGCTTCCCGTCACAGGACATGATCGTCTCGCCCAATCACCGGTTTCTCGTCGGTCGTGACCATGCGCCTTTCAGAAGCGATGGCAATGAAGTTCTGGTCGCTGCCCGGCATCTTGTTGATCATTCCAAAGTAAAGCCGGTGCGGTCCTTGGGCATCAGCTATATTCACATCATGTGCAATCAGCATCAGGTGATCTTGGCTGAAGGTGCTTGGACTGAAAGCTTCCACCCGGATGACCAAATCATGCGAAGCATGGGAAACCGCCAGCGGCTGGAGTTGATTGAACTTTTCCCAGAGATTGAGACGATTGGCGCGAGTGCGCGCTTCCCGTCAGCGCGTCCAGTCCAAAGCGAGATTGTCCCGAACTAGTCGCCGTTGCGCTGTGCCTGCCATGCGGCCCAGTCTTCAGGCGTGTCCAGATCCGTGGTTGCGCCGTGGATCGTCACGCCGACCGCGCCTTCGCGGCGCAGAAGGGCCTTCGGACCTTCATCCCCTCGAAGCGAACGCAGTTCCTCGAAAAATCGCACTGGAAACGCGATGGGGTGGCCGGCGGTGCCGTTTGGTGCAACGGCGCGGACGATTTTTTGACAGTCGGCTTCCAAGAAAGCTGCGCCAATCGATCTGAAGTCTGCATCCGTAATGTCCGGCATATCCGCGAAGGCGAGCATCAAAGGCGTGCCGTCAGAGGCCGCGGCCAAAGCTGCCATGGAACGCCCCATTCCGTCCTTTGCGTCCGGCACAGCGACCAAAGTTGCCTTCGCCCCACCAAGCACCTTGGCTCTGTCATGCCCCAGATCGGGGACGGCGACGAGGACAAGGCCAGTCTCAGCCGCAACAGCACGGTCGACGGCTCGGCGGAGCAGGGGGACGCCGTCTACCTCCTGCATCAGTTTGTCCACGCCGCCCATGCGGCTGGAGCGACCGGCGGCGAGAATTCCAATGTTGAGGTGCGGGCTCACTTCTCTGGGATCAGGCCGCGTGGCGAGAACCTGAGGACCAAGAGAAGCACGACACCCATGGTCAGAAGCCGCATATAGGCCGCGCCATCCAGAAGGTGTTCCTTCAATCCGCTGCCTTCCGGCAGACCCGCAGTTACGAACTCCAACAGAACGGTGCCATAAGGCTCCATCATGACCCACAGGTACCAGATCAGGAAACCGCCAAGGATTGCCCCGAAGTTGTTGCCGGACCCGCCGACAATGACCATGACCCAAACGAGGAACGTGAAGCGCAGCGGCTGATACGACCCCGGCGTCAGCTGACCATCAAGAGTGGTCATCATTGCGCCTGCCAATCCGCAAACCGCGGACCCTAGGATGAAGATCTGCAAATGGCGGGCCGTGACGTCCTTGCCCATGGCTTCGGCGGCGGTCTCGTTGTCGCGGATGGCGCGCATCATGCGGCCCCAGGGCGAATTCAACGCTGCCTGCGCCAGCCAGAGGACGATCAACAGAACGATCGTAAAAAGAACGGTGTACCCAAGCTTCACCGTAATGGTGGAGGCGATCACTGGATCTGCGCCAAGTGCCGCTGCACGCTCCACGAAAGCCGGATCGTTCTGCAGATCGATCTCGTAGGGAACTGGACGGGGAACACCAATGATGTTCTTCACGCCGCGCGCCAGCCAGTCCTCGTTCTTGAGGACAGCGATGATGATCTCTGCAATTCCGAGCGTCGCAATTGCGAGATAGTCAGAGCGAAGACCAAGTGCCGTTTTCCCGACGATCCAAGCAGCGCCTGCTGCCAGAAGCGCGCCAATCGGCCAAGCCACAATGGTCATCCAGCCGGCGTCGCTAGCCTCGGACGCAAATATGTTCAGGCCGCCGAGGTTGCCTGCAAGCGCGGGATTGATGGCTTCAATGGCGTCACGCGCGGGATCAAAGAGCGTCCGGTAGGCAACGAAACCGACAATCAAAATGGCCAACAGGATGAGGACTCGCGCGGGCCCTTTGGCCAATCTCCGCCATGCCAGAACCGCGCCGATAATTGTCGCAGCGCCAACAAGCAGCGCGCCCATCATGCGAAGTCCACCGGCAGCCCATGCTTCGCCCACAGGTGGCATGGCAATCAGTACAGTCCCAAGCCCGCCAAGGGCGACAAACCCCATGACGCCGATGTTGAACAGCCCGGCATAGCCCCACTGCATGTTTACGCCCAAGGCCATTATGGCGCTGATCAGCCCCATGTTCACGATATAAAGCGCCAGGTTCCAGCTTTCGGTCAGGCCGACCGAGATGATCAGACCAAAGACAATGGCAAAAAGGGCAAGGTTTCGGACGGGCAGGGTCATAGCGCTTTCCCCCGGAAAAGACCGGTCGGTCTGAAGAGAAGGACGATCACGAGGATGGCGAAGCTGACCGCGAACTTATAGTCCGTGGACAAAAGCTGGACGAGGCCGTCAGGCTCCCACGCTTCGGGCAAGAGATATGTCGCGACCTTTTTGAACGCGTACGTCACCATGACTTCCGAGAAAGCGATGACAAACCCGCCTGCAATGGCCCCGATGGGCGATCCGAGGCCACCTACAATGGCGGCTGCAAAGATCGGCAGCAGCAGTTGGAAGTACGTGAGCGGCTTGAAGCTTTTGTCCAAGCCGTAGAGCACCCCCGCGACAGTGGCGAGCGCGGCCACAATGATCCACGTGATTGTCACCACGCGTTCCGGATTGATGCCTGACAGAAGCGCAAGATCTTCGTTGTCCGAAAAAGCACGCATGGATTTGCCCGTGCGTGTCTTGTTCAGGAACCAGAAAAGAAGGGCGACGCAGATGATCGCGACCACGACCGTGAGCACAGCCGTCGATTTCAGTGCCAATCCTTCGTCCAGTCCGGTCATCTGCTTGAATTCACGCGCTGTAATCAGAAACCGCGACCCATCTGCAAAGCGCTGGTCATCCGGTCCGATAATCAGGCGCACAAGCCCGTTCATGACGAACATCACGCCCATTGAGACGATCACCAGAATGACCGGTGCCGCCTTTTGTGCACGGTAGAACTTATAGACGACGCGGTCGGTCCCGAGGACAAGCAAGGCAGTTGCAGCGATGCCAAAGGGCAGGGCGAGAAGCGCGGTGGGCAAAGGTCCCAACGAAACGCCCCAGCCTTGCAGCGCCCAAGTGAACAAGATGGTCGCCATGGTGCCAAACGCCATCGTGTCGCCATGCGCGAAGTTCGAAAAACGAAGGATCGAATAGATGAGCGTGACGCCCAACGCCCCCAGTGCCAGCTGGCTGCCATAGCTTATGGCAGGGACAATCACGAAGTTGGCCAGTGCCACGATTGCGTTCAAGAGGTCCATTTTTCTTGTTCTTTTGCCGACCTTGGCCGGGCCATCCCTGTTCGTTTCTCGGTGTGTAGCGAAGGTTGTGATTTGAAGCCAGCGGTCTAGCCGCTGTCCTGACATTGCCCCAGATAAAGGATTGAGATTTCTGCCATTGGCATATGGACGCTGTATCTCGCGCGTCCGTCGTCGGCGATCGTCAGGAGCATTGCGCCACTCGCGCCATCATCCATCGACGCAAACCAAGCAGATCCCGCGGCAGTCGCCCTGTGCTCGCCCGCAATGTCCTGCAAGCGCCAGCTGCCGTCATTGTCTTGGATGACCGTCAGATCGTATGCACTGCTCTGGCAGTCCTCGCCCTCAAGACATTCAGTGTCAAAGGTGCAGATCTGGCCCGCAAGAGCGGGCGTGGCCAGAAGACCAACAACGAGCGCGCCCCATCGTTTCACGTCGGCGCCCATAGATTGATGTGATCTTCGAAATTCGTGCAGTAGCCAAAGCGGGTACTGCTGTCTGGCTCGGCATTGGCCGGGTTCGGCTTCTGGATGTTCAAAGCCGCTTTGCCGTCATCGCGAAGCCCAATGGTGTACATGTTCTTTTTAGGGGTGATTGCGCGGATCATGATGTCCCGATCATCCGTCGCAGCGATCGGTCTGGCCGATGCACGCATATGCTGACGTTCGTTCATGGCCATGATGACGCGGAAGAGCCCGGGTTGATCTTTCAAAGACGGGCGCGGTTCCACCTGAACGGTGATCGTGCGCTGATCGGCATCGGCCGCGGGAAAACTGCATTGGATACGCGGATCCGTTTCCCCAAAGCCTATTGTGGCCGTCGCAAGGAGTAGTACCTGTAGCATTTTTCTGTCGTCCCCTGTTTACGCCGGAAGATGCGCCGCTTTCACGGATCTCTTCGGTCGCTTTTGTGAACCGCTTGCCAGCCAGCGGCGGTCCCCGGTGACGAAAACAGCACTAGCCGCCGAGGAAGGTTCGTCTGACCTCCTTGTCTGCCAAAAGGGCCTGGCCTGTGTCTGTGAAGGCGTTCCGTCCCTGCACCAGCACATACCCTTTGTCTGCAATTTCAAGCGCTTGCCGCGCGTTCTGCTCAACCATCAAAATGGAGATTCCCGTCTTTGCCACTTCGATGATGCGATCGAATAGTTCGTCCATGACAATGGGCGACACGCCGGCTGTCGGCTCGTCCAACATCAAGACCGTTGGTTGTGTCATCAAGGCGCGCCCGACGGCGACTTGCTGGCGTTGTCCGCCCGACAATTCGCCTGCTTTCTGGCGTCGCTTGTCCTTGAGGATGGGGAACAGATCGTAGACCTGCTCGACTGTTTCCCAGATGTCGTCCCTGCGCAGGAACGCGCCCATTTCCAAGTTCTCTTCGACCGTCATCGACGTAAAGATGTTCGATGTTTGCGGAACGAAAGCCATGCCCTTAGCAACGCGGTCTTGCGGCGTCAGGTCGGTGATGTCCTCGCCATCCAGCCGCACGGCTCCGCCGCGCAGGTTCAGCATGCCGAAAACGGCCTTCATCGCGGTGGACTTGCCCGCGCCGTTTGGCCCGACGATGACAGCGATTTCACCTTTTTCGACGGCCAGCGTGCAATCGTGCAAGATATCAGCGCCGCGGCCATAGCCGCCGGTCATCTGATCCCCAATCAAGAATGGCCCGCTTGCGCCTGTAGTGGCGTTGCTCACGCAGTCGCCTCCGCTGTCTTTTTGTTTTTTAGACCGGTGCCCAGGTAGGCTTCGATCACTTGCTCGTTCTGCATGATGGCATCGGCAGAGCCCTCGGCCAACACTTTTCCCTCTGCCATCACGATGACCGGGTCGCAAAGGCGACCGATGAAATCCATGTCGTGTTCGATCATGCAGAAGGTATATCCGCGTTCCTTGTTCAGTCGGATGATCGCGTCGCCAATGGTGTTCAGAAGCGTCCGGTTCACGCCAGCGCCGACCTCGTCTAGAAACACGATCTGGGCATCGACCATCATGGTGCGGCCAAGCTCCAACAGCTTCTTTTGACCACCCGACAGGTTTCCAGCTTTTTCGTCCCTCAGGTGGTCGATTGTCAGGAATTCGAGAACCTCGTCCGCCTTCTTCAACAGTTTGCGTTCTTCCTCAGCAATCTTCTTCCGGCCGAACCAAGCGTTCCAAATTGCCTCGCCCGACTGACCGGCGGGGACCATCATCAGGTTTTCGCGGACGGTCATTGACGAGAACTCGTGCGCGATCTGGAAAGTCCGAAGCAGCCCTTTGTGGAACAGCTCGTGCGGCGGCAGACCGGTTATGTCTTTGCCGTCCATCGTGACGCGGCCTGCGGTCGGTTGAAGATTTCCCGCTATCACATTGAATAGCGTCGTTTTTCCCGCGCCATTCGGTCCAATCAGACCAGTGATGGAACCTTTCTGGATTTCCAGCGTTGCCCCATCGACCGCATGGAAGCCACCGAAGTGCTTGTGGAGGTCGTCAACGACGATCATGTTCCCATCCTCAAGTGCGAAGTCTGCTCATGTTCCGTCCCGTTCAAGCAGATACGGGGGCTTGCGTGTCTAAAGGAAGCGGCCCGAACTCCCCGTCGGGCCGCTTCCAAACGTTTAAGGCTCCGATTAACGGAAGCCGACCGTTTCGATCACACCGCCTTTGACTTCGATCTGACGATAGTTGCCGGCGCTTTCGCCCGGTCCGATCAGTTCAACAGCCGATGCGCCGACGTAGTCGATCTCACCGCCATCGGCGAGGATCTGAAGGCCTTTCGCCAGTTCGCCGGGGAAGATCTGCTCGCCCGGTGCGTTGGCGACATCCATGACTTTGCCAGCATAGTCAGCCGGATCTTTCGATCCTGCGGCCTGCATCGCAAGCATGATCAGCGCGGCGGCATCATAGCTTTCGGGCGCGAAGGGGCCGGAGCCGTTGAAGCCGCGTGCCGTGCCGATCTCTTCCATCATGGCGGCGCCCGGGCTGTCCGTGCCGGGAACCTGACCGGTGGAGCCTTCGATGTCAGACCCGAAACGGTCTTGTAGCGACTGACCGATCATGCCGTCAGGCAGGTGGAAGGTGTCGAATGCACCGGAGTCGAGCGCCGCTTGGATGATGCCCGGTCCGCCCTGATCGATGTAGCCTGCAACGACAAGACGGTCACCACCGGCCGAGGCCAATGCGCCAACTTCAGCCGAATAGTCGGCTTTGCCGTCTTCGTGGGCGGCGTTGATGGTCACTTCACCGCCACGCTCTTTGTAGGCGGCTTCGAAGCTGTCAGCCAAACCCTTGCCGTAGTCATTGTTCGTATAGGTCACAGCCACGCTGTTAATGCCCTGCTCCAGCAGGATCTCAGCCATGACGACGCCCTGACGCGCGTCCGATGGTGCTGTCCGGAAGAACAGGCCTTCGTCTTCGATGGTCGAAAGACCCGGCGACGTAGCGGACGGCGAGATCATGACCATGCCGTTCGGCAAAGCCACGTTCTGGAAAGCCGCACCGGTTGCGCCGGAGCAGAGTGCGCCAACGATGCCCGAGACACCGTCAGACGTAATCAGGCGTTCAGCTGCGGCGGTGGCGACGCCAGCGTCGATGCAGGAGCTGTCCGCGCGGATCGGATCGACAGACATGCCGCCCAGCAGCGCACCGGATTCGGTGACTTCCGCCATCGCGGCTTCAGCGCCCGCAGCCATGTCCGGTGCCAGCGATTCAGCAGGGCCGGTGAAGCCGAGCATAACGCCAAGCTTGATGTCGCCATGACCGCCGGCAAATGCCGTTCCGGTCATCAGCGCCGTGGCCGCCGTGGCCATCAGAAGTTTTTTCATTTTTATACTCTCCCATTGTTGGACCATTTGTCCTGAGAAAGAGCCTAGAGGGCCGTTTTCAAAATGAAAAGGGTCCGGATCAGTCATATTTCGACAGATTTTAGCGCTTAGCCCAAGGTCTCGCGAAAGGTGCGCAAAAGCTGGCTGATCTCTTGGATCTGTCGATCACTGAGGGCGGCTTCATTCGGCGGATCAGGCAGATCCAGATCCGCCGTATCAAAAAGCGCGTCGCGATCTGGGAAGAAGCGTTGGCGCATACGTTCATTCGAGGCTGCGTAGCCCGCCAAAAGCGTCTTTCGCTCAGCATTTGACAGGATCCGCGCTTTTGGGCCTGTATCCGGTGGCAGGCTGCGCTGAAGACGTCTTGGGTTTGGATGGCCTGCGTCCGCCGCGGCCTGCAGCAGATCCAAACGAAGCTGCGAAGGCGAAGAGTTGACGGGTGGCGTTTGTGGCAAGTCAATTCGGCCATTCAGGCCAAGGACGTCCAATGCATCGTCGAGGATTGGACGATCCGAGATCCGGGCCTCGATCTTGAACCCTGCGTCCGTCCAGCCCGCAAGACTTTCTTCATAGTCAGCACCGGAGCCGTCGAAACGTTCGATATAGTCCCAGATCGTGCCGTCAAAACGCGCATTCTTGGCGCGTTGTAGGTACTTGCTCTCCAGATACAGGTCCTGCCGTTTGAGCCAGACCAGAATGGTCGTGTTTTCGGGGGAAAGAGCAGGCAGAGCTTTGGCAATCAGATCGGGAGGGCGGGCAAAGAACAGCTCGGACGAAATCAGGCAATCGTTCTGAGTGGCCTCGATTTTCTCTGACAGTTCATCTGCGAACGCACGGATTTCATCTGTGCGTCCTCGATTCAAGGCGACAGCAACTGGATTGGCCGAGGATTTTCGGCCGGGCGTGATGTAACTCAGACCCGCCTCGTTCAGAGCGTCGCGATTGTCGTTGAAGGCATGTTGAAGCGCCGTTGTCCCTGTCTTGGGGGCGCCGATATGCAGCCAGATCCGGCGCACGTCAGACGGACAGTCTGGCCGCCTGAGCGCCCCGCTCGCGATACGGTGTCGTGTTGTAATGCGCGCGGTAGCATTTTGAGAAATGCGACGGTGATGCAAAGCCGCAGGCCAATGCCACGTTGATCACGCTCATATCGGTCTGCATCAAAAGGTTCCGGGCCTTTTGCAGGCGCAGTTCCATGTAATACCGCTTGGGGCTGCGGCTCAGGTAGCGACGGAAGAGCCTTTCAAGCTGGCGCGTCGACATGCCGATGTCCTTGGCCAAGATGGATGGGCTGATTGGCTCTTCAATGTTGTTTTCCATGATCTGGATGACTGCGGACAGCTTTGGATGGCGCACACCGATCCGCGTCGGCGTTGATAGGCGCTGCGTGTCCTGATCGGTCCGGATCGTCGTGTAGATCAATTGGTCCGCGACCGCGCTTGCCAGTTCTTCGCCGTGATCATCGGCGATGAATTTCAGCATGAGATCGATAGATGCCGTTCCGCCTGCCGTCGTGAAGCGCGCGCCATCGATCACGAAGACAGACTTGGTCAGCGTGACGTCTTCGAATTCCTCAGAGAAGCTGTCTTGGTTTTCCCAGTGGATGGTTGCGCGCTTGCCATCCAGAAGTCCGGCCTTGGCAAGGCTATAGCCAGCGGTACAAAGTCCGCCCATCTGAACACCTCGGCGCGCTTCGCGCCGCATCCAGTTCAGCAATTTTTTGCTGGTGGCGGCACCCACATCAATGCCACCGCACAACACGACGATATCGTCGCGGGCAAGCTCTTCCAGATCTGCGTCGAGTGCGAAACTGGTCCCAGCCGAACATGTGGCCGTTACTCCACCTTCGCCGACCAGTGTCCAATCATAAAGCTCCTTGCCAGCCATACGATTGGCGATGCGCAGGGCTTCGACCGCGCAGGAAAAGCAAAGCAACGTGAAGTTATCCAGAAGCACAAAGACAAATCGCTTGGTCTTTGCGTCTGCAACCTCGATATGATCTGGACCGTCCGCCATCCACGTCTCGCCCGTCTCGTTCCCATGTGACGCAAACACGGATTCGTTCAGCGACACAAGGGGTGGCGCCCAACCTGTGTTAAGATTCCGCCGGATGCACGCTTCGCCTTGCAATCGCGGTAGAATGCGGTTTCAAACCGGGGCGCGCGCCCTTATAGACCTGCGCGTGGAACAACTTATCAGTCGGGGAAAACCCATGAGCGAATGGAAAAAGGATGCATGGCGGTCGAAACCTCGGGTTCAAATGCCCGACTATCTCGATGCCGATCGGTTGAACGCTGTCGAGGCGCAACTGGCCTCGTATCCGCCATTGGTCTTCGCGGGTGAAGCACGGCGCCTGCGCCGGCATTTGGCTGCGGCATCTCGCGGGGATGCCTTCCTGCTGCAGGGCGGGGATTGCGCGGAAAGCTTTGCCGAATTCAAGGCCGACAACATCCGTGACACGTTCAAGGTCATGTTGCAGATGGCGATGGTCCTGACCTACGGCGCCAAAGTGCCCGTAGTGAAGGTGGGCCGTATGGCAGGTCAGTTCGCGAAACCGCGTTCTGCGCCGACCGAAGTCAAGAACGGCGTGGAATTGCCGTCCTACCGCGGCGACATCATCAACGAACTGGATTTCACCGCTGAAGCGCGCATTCCGGCTCCGGAAAAGATGTTGCAGGCCTACACACAGGCGGCAGCGACGCTGAACCTTCTTCGGGCGTTCTCGACCGGTGGTTTTGCAAACATCCACCATGTTCACGCTTGGACGCTTGGCTTCACCGACAGCGATGAGGCTGAAAAGTACCGTGACATGGCCAGCCGGATCCAGGATTCGATCGACTTCATGGCCGCTGCTGGCCTGACGGGCGAGACAAATCACGAGCTGTCCAGCGTCGAGATGTACACCAGCCACGAAGCCCTTCTCCTGGAATATGAAGAAGCCTTGACCCGGATCGACTCCACGACCGGCAAGTGGATTGCGGGCTCCGGACACATGATCTGGATCGGCGACCGTACGCGGCAGCCGGATGGCGCGCACGTCGAATTCGCTCGTGGTGTTCAAAACCCGATTGGTTTGAAGTGCGGTCCGACGACCACGACGGAAGATCTCAAGGTTCTGATGAACAAGCTCAACCCGGAAAACGAAGCCGGCCGTCTGACGCTGATCGCGCGTTTTGGCGCCGGTTCGGTGGGCGAGCATCTGCCGCGTCTTGTTCGCGCTGTGCGCGAAGAGGGGGCCAACGTGGTTTGGTCCTGTGATCCGATGCATGGCAACACGATCAAGTCGTCCACGGGCTATAAGACGCGTCCGTTCGACAGCGTGCTGCGTGAAGTCCGGGAATTCTTCCAAGTGCACAATGCCGAAGGCACGATCCCGGGCGGTGTGCATTTTGAGATGACAGGGCAGGACGTCACAGAATGTACCGGCGGTGTGCGCGCGGTGACCGACGAGGATCTGTCAGACCGTTATCACACGGCCTGCGACCCGCGCCTCAATGCGTCGCAGTCGCTTGAACTGGCGTTCCTGGTCGCGGAAGAATTGTCCAGCCGTCGTCGGGCGACCGAGGCTGCGGCGGCAGTCTAGGGCTGGTTTCAGTCCGTTTTGACCAAAGTGAGATGGCCGCGTTCGGTGACAGAGCGCGGCTTTCTTGTCTCTTTCGCTTGCGCCATTGGCTGAGGCGTCTTGGCAAACCCGACCAATGTCTTGTGGTGGATGCTGGAGATTCCCAGTTTCCGATGCTGAAAGTGAGGGCCTCTCGGCAAGCGCACGGCGCCAAGAACACGGGTGACGTCGCCAAGATCGGAGCGGAGCGGCAGAAGGATCATCTCTCCTCTCGCATCATCGTCAAAGCAAAGCCGAATTTGGGAAGGCTCCTCCATCACGGCTGCCAAAACTTCGGAAAGTAGGCGACGATCTTCCGGCCTGAAAGCCACGCTAAGGGGCATGCCGCGCACATCGTGACCCAGAAATTCTGCAACCGTTGATCCGACCACGCGGAACCGCATCTGGCCCTTTGAAATACGCTCCAGAATGAACGATTGATCCAGCGTGTCGCTCATCGCGGCGGGCGAGATCTCTGATCGCTCTGGCATAAGACGCGCGCCCCGAATGTCGTTCCAATGCGCTTCGGCGCGCTCGATCGGGCAGGGGGCAGCGTTCTGGCGCATGCGTCCCAGATCAACGACGACGTCGCCTGCATTCTTGAGATCTTCCATAAATCCACCCATCGGTTCGGCACCATTGTCGGTGTCGATCCCCTCTGCTAGTCCACGTTTAGCTATCCCCTCAACGGCGACAAATCGCATAAAGTTGCACGCAACGCTCGGATTTTCGTAACGAAAGGTTAACGCTGGCATGGCCAACTCCAACGCTCAGACCGGTGGCGCGGTGCGGTCGATGACCGGTTTCGCCAGCCTTGCAGGCACAACAGCGGATCAGGATTGGGTCTGGGAGATCAAGTCTGTGAACGGGCGTGGACTGGACCTGCGGCTTCGGGTTCCAGACCGGATCACCGGTCTTGAGGCCGAGGTCAGAAAACGCGCGGCAGCCAAAATGGCGCGCGGCAACGTATCCATCAATCTGCGTGTTTCCATGCCGGAAGATGTCGTCGGCGCGGGCCTGGATCCGGCCGGGCTGCAGGCGGCGATTGAGACGTTGCTGGAAATCCAGAAGGCTGCGGATGCAGGCGGGTTGGATGTTGTGCCCGTGAGCGCAGCGGACATCGCCTCAATGAGGGGGGTGATTGAGACAAGCACACCCGACCCCGACACCGCCACGCTCAAGACAGAACTGTTGGCCGCCTTCGAAGCCGTCGTCTCCGACTTCAACACCAGTCGGGAGACAGAAGGCAAGGCTTTGGCAAATGTTCTTGCCAAGCAACTGGAAGACGTCTCGCGACTGACTGGACTGGCCCGTGAAGAGGCGGCCAAGCGGCCGGATGCGCAGAGGGACTCCATGCAGCGTGCCCTTGCCAAGATCCAGGACGAAGCGACCGCGGTCGACGAGGCAAGACTGGCACAGGAACTGGCGCTTCTTGCCATCAAAAGCGACGTGACCGAGGAATTTGACCGGCTCGAGACGCACATCGAAACCGCTCGCGGGCTTTTGGAGTCGGGTGGTCCAGTGGGACGAAAGCTCGACTTTCTGATGCAGGAGTTCAACCGCGAGGCCAATACGCTTTGCTCCAAGGCTCAAGCCGCTCAGCTGACCGCCATTGGACTGGACATGAAAGCGGTGATCGATCAGATGCGTGAGCAAGTCCAGAACATCGAATAAGCAGGACGACCAACATGGCGCGACGCGGCCTTCTCATCATCCTTTCTTCGCCTTCAGGCGCAGGGAAATCCACTTTGGCAAAGCGTCTGCGGGCATGGGACGAAGACATCCGCTTTTCGGTTTCCGCAACAACGCGCCAACCGCGGCCGGGTGAAGTCGATGGTCGTGACTATCATTTCACCGACGAAACTACGTTCAAGAAGACCGTGACGGAAGGTGAGATGCTGGAACACGCCTTCGTTTTCGGCAACTTCTACGGCAGCCCGAAAGCCCCTGTGGAGGCAGCCATCAATGCCGGGCAGGACGTCCTTTTCGACATCGATTGGCAGGGCGCGCAGCAAATCCAGAAAAGCGCCTTGGCCAGCCATGTGCTTTCAATCTTCCTTTTGCCGCCATCCATCGCCGAACTGCGTCGTCGCTTGCAAAGCCGGGGTCAGGATGACGCAGAGATCATCGCAAAACGCATGCAGCGCAGCTGGGACGAAATCAGTCATTGGGATGCGTATTCCTACGTGTTGGTGAACGATGATCTGGATAGAACCGAAGCTCAACTGCGCACGATCATCTCTGCCGAGCGACTGAAGGCATCTCAGCAGCCAGTCTTGCTGGACCATGTCCGCAGCCTGCAATCTGAATTCGAGGACGGGGAATGACACTCTTCGCATTGGACGGTGTCTGGCCCAAGTTGCTGGACGAGGATCTTTGGGTCGCGCCGGATGCGGCTGTGATCGGGAACGTGACGCTGGCTCAAGGTGTGTCCATCTGGTTCGGCACCGTGATGCGTGGCGACAATGAGCCGATCCACATCGGTAAAGGGTCCAACCTGCAAGAACAGGTCTGTTGTCACACCGACCCCGGATTTCCGCTGACGGTCGGTGAAGACTGTACGATTGGCCACAAGGCGATGTTGCACGGATGCTCAATCGGTGACGGCTCGCTCGTCGGCATGGGCGCGACCATTTTGAATGGCGCTAAGATCGGACGTGGTTGTCTGATTGGGGCAGGGGCATTGATCACCGAAGGCAAAGAGATACCGGATGGCAGTCTCGTTGTCGGCGCGCCCGGTAAGGTCATCCGACAGCTAAATGATGATGCGCAAGC
>CAZMKY010000181.1:0-1835 GCA_964566835.1 uncultured Rhodobacterales bacterium | reverse complement strand
AGCGCGTCGTGGTCGTCTTCGAGGGGCGCGATGCGGCGGGCAAAGGCGGTACGATCAAGCGGTTCCGCGAAAACCTGCCCGCCCGGGAAGCCCGTGTCATCGCCCTGTCAAAACCCACGGAGCGCGAACAAGGTCAGTGGTACTTCCAGCGTTACATCAAGCACTTGCCGACGGCTGGCGAAGTCGTCTTCTTTGACCGTTCCTGGTACAATCGTGGCGTCGTGGAGAAAGTCTTCGGCTTTTGCAACGACGATCAGCGCGAACACTTTTTCCGGCAGGTCCCGGACTTTGAGCGCATGCTGGTGGATGATGGCATCGTGCTTTGCAAGATCTGGCTGAATGTCGGTCGGGCCGAGCAACTCCGCCGCTTCCTGGCCCGCGAACGTGATCCGTTGAAGCAATGGAAGCTAAGCTGGATCGACGTCGAGGGCCTGAAGAAATGGGAAGACTATACCCTAGCCATTGGCGAAACCTTTGAACGCACGGACCGTGAATTGACGCCTTGGACCGTCATCCGATCAGATGACAAGCGTCGGGCCCGTCTGGCTGCGATCCGTTCGGTCCTGTCGCGCGTCGACTACAAGGGCAAGGACGAAAGCGTCGTGACCACCCCAGACCCACGCATCGCCGGAGGTCCCGACATCTGGCATGCCTAAACGCGGCTATCATCACGGCAACTTGCGCCAGGCCTTGGTCGATGCGGCTTTGCAGCTGATCGAACAAAAAGGACCGACCGGCTTCACCTTGTCCGAAGCTGCCAAGCAGGCTGGCGTGACGCCGGCCGCCGTCTACCGCCATTTCGAGGGCCGCGAAGACCTGATCGCCGAAGCCGCGCGGCAGGGATACGAGATCTTTGCTGACCTCATGGAATTCGCGTTCGAGAAAGGTCAGCCGTCGGCGCTGGCCTCTTTCGAGAGCACGGGCCGGGCCTATCTGGCCTTCGCACGCAAATACCCCGGCCACTACGTCGCGATGTTCGAAAGTGGAATTTCCATAAATCGCACGCCGGAATTGGCCAGCGTCGCCAACCGCGCCTTTGCGACACTGGAACGTGCCGCAACGCAACTGTCTGAACATATCCCGCCCGAGAAACGTCCACCGCCCCAGATGTTCTCGGCCCATATCTGGGCCATGTCGCACGGCGTGGTAGAGCTTTTTGCGCGGGGCGCACCGGGTACCAAATCCCCCTTCCCGCCTGAGGACCTTCTGGAAACCGGGATTGGCGTCTATCTGCGGGGGCTCGGGCTGATACCGCCCGACAACTAGAATGCAGCCTCAGGTTGGGAAAACCACCAACGCGGCCGGGTCCCAAGCCACACGTGCATTCCGCCCGACGTCCAGAACTTCACGTCCGAAGAGGTTCTTCATCGACAACGTCATCGGGCGATCAACGCCCGGCAATTTGACGTCGTAGTATGTCATGTCTCCATAGTAGACGACCTCATCAACCACGGCGTCGACCACGCGCCGCGACGTTGTCTCACCGTCATAGATCAAGCCCATCGTCTCCGGCCGTATGCCGACTTTGACGGACCCTGCCGAAACACCGGCCGTCATTTGCTCCGGGCTGACCTGACAGCTTCCCAGTCCCTGCACATCCAGTTGGCCGTCGTCGTGCAAGTCTGCTTCAAGGAAGTTCATGGTGCCGATGAATTCTGCCACCCGGCGCGTCTTCGGTCGACGATAGAGCGTCTCGGGGTCGTCCAGCTGCGCGATTTCGCCGTCGAACATGACCGCGATATTGTCGGACATGATCAACGCTTCTTCCTGATCATGCGTGACCAGAATGAACGTGATGCCCACCGTGCTCAAGGGTCTGACCTGCCTGGCTGAGG
>CAZMKY010000180.1:0-6943 GCA_964566835.1 uncultured Rhodobacterales bacterium | reverse complement strand
GCCAAGATCCAACACCACGCCGTCAACCGGCGCGTCCACGTAAGTATCAAGCTCGGAAAACGTGCCCTCGACCATCGTCAACCGCGGCTCATCGCCCGCCCACTCGGCTGCCAATTCAAAGGCAAGCGGGTCACGGTCAATTCCCGTGACTTCCGAAGCCCCTGCCGCCAAGAGGCCGCGGGCATAGCCACCGGCCCCAAAAGTACCGTCAATCCAATGACCTTGGATCGGCGCACACCCTTCAAGGATGGGCGCAAGCAGGACTGGAATGTGGGGTTCGTTCGTGGCCGTGGCAGCGGCAGCCATGAATCAAGCCTCCCCGATGATGTCGAGAAGCGCCCATTCGTCCGCGCCTTCGGGAATCAGGTCGTCGACGTCACTGACATCGCTGTCCTGCGCCTCGTAAGCATCCGGATGCCAGATCTGGAACGTATCGCCCATGGCAATGAAATAGGCCTCGGCTTCGATACCGATCTTCTGACGCAACTTTGCCGGCAAAACGATGCGGCCAGTTTCATCCACATTGGCTGGCAGCGATTGCCCATGAAACAGCTTCGAGAGGCGCTTGCGCACGGCATGACCGCGCGGCAAGGCCTCGATCTTGGCGTCCATCTCGTTGGCGGAATCGATTGTGAAGCATTCAAGGTAGTGGCGCTTTTCATCGCCGTAGACGATGACGAACTCTGGCGCCTTGCCGTCCGTCCAGGTGGGATCGCCTGCCTCCAGTACACGGCGAAAATGGGCCGGGATAGACACCCTGCCCTTACCGTCCACCTTCTGGACGCCTTCACCTCTGAATCTGCGAACCGCTGTCCCCGCGGCCCTTCCTGTGCGACCCCCGAAAATGGAAACGGCGGATCGGACGGCTGCCAGGGTCCGATCCGCCGCCCTCGCCCCGTCTCCGGGATAGTCCAGCTGCGCGCGCCACCTGGGGGGATGTCAGCTCGCCCGCGCGCCGGATCTCTGTGTTTCGGAAAAGCGGTGCCTGTATGAAACCTGCTTTAAGTTTTCGCCGTGGGATCTTTGCGTCCCGTTACTGTCCGTCTTCCGATGAAAAGAAGGTGCCATGGGAATTCATGGCACGCAAGGGATTTTATGGGAAAATTGGGAGAAACGCGGAACTTCGCCGGTCAGTTCCCTCACGACATTGCGACATATTGTTACTATATTTTGATGAACCAACCTAATGACACAACATGTTGTGCATCAGAAATTGCGCCCAAAATTCCCATCTTTTCCCGGACAATCCAGCTCAATACGCTCGGACACGCGTCTCCACGCTCGAATCGAGACTTTTTGGCCACAGAACGAAAGACGCGCCCACCAAACAGGCAGGCGCGTCCCATCATTTCCCGAATGTATCTTGGATCAGGCCATTCCGCCGCCAACAAGGCGTCGTGCGAGATGGCTATAGGCATCGGCAACAGGACCATCACCCAGGGCGATCGGTGCGCCGCCGTCGCCCGCCATCCGCACGTCACGGGACAGCGGGATCTCGCCCAAAAGCGGCACGCCAAGCGCTTCCGCTTCTGCCCTCACACCACCATGACCGAACAAATGATCTTCATGCCCGCAATTCGGACAGACATAAGTCGACATATTCTCGATCATCCCGAGGATCGGGGTCGACAAGGTCCGAAACATGTCGATGGCTTTGCGTGCATCCAAGAGAGCCACATCCTGAGGCGTAGAGACAATGATGGCCCCGGTGACCTGCGTCCGCTGGCATAGGGTCAACTGAACGTCGCCCGTGCCCGGCGGCAGATCGATCAACAGGACATCAAGTTCGCCCCATTCCACCTGCCCCAGCATCTGCTGCAAAGCCCCCATCAACATCGGCCCGCGCCAGACGACGGCCTTGGCAGGATCAAGCATCAGGCCGATCGACATCATGGTCACGCCATGCGCCTGAAGCGGAATGATGGTTTTTCCGTCTGGAGATTTCGGGCGGTCGCTGACGCCCATCATCCGAGGCTGTGAGGGACCGTATATATCTGCGTCAAGAAGCCCGACCTTGCGCCCTTCTTTTGCAAGCGCAACAGCAAGGTTTGACGAAACAGTGGATTTACCCACCCCACCCTTGCCTGAGCCAATGGCGAGAATGCGATCAATCCCCGAGATCTTGGAGGGACCGCCTGTCTGCGGCGTGGGGTGGCCACCGATTTTGAGCGATGGCGGCGGCGTAGAGGGCGCAGCGGGCTTCGGTGAGGGCGCACCACTATGCGCGGTCAGCACGACAGAAACGCTGGAGATACCAGACAAGGCCGCGACGGCGCGTGTCGCGTCCTCCTTGACCGCCCCAAGCGCAGATGCCGCTGCTGCATCGGGTGCTTCAATGACAAAGGTGGCGATTCCCGCCTCCACCCGCAAAGCGCGGATCATGTCCGACGACACCAAATCACCGCCGCCGGGAATCGAAATCGACTTCAGCGTGTCAAGCACGCTCTGTTTCAGATCGGACATTTATCTCCCCTTGCCCCGCCCGTGTCGCTGCAATCGCACAGGCCTCGTAGTGGTAGCTAGTTCGCAAGGCGCATTCGCACAAGTCTCAGGCAAAATGTTGAAATTACCCTAAGTTAGCCATGCAAATGCTGCATGGCAGCATTGACCAGTCAACCGCTTGTGCACCTGCAGCATAGGTCTAAATTCAATCTCAACGGACCGCAGCGAGGCTGCTGATCTGAGTAACGAGAACCGAAAGCATAACGAGAGATTGAACCCATGAGCATGATGGATACTGCCAACCGTACGAACGGTATGCGCCTGTCCGGCGTCCTCGGCGGGCTGACCCAGCGCTTCGAGCGCTACAAGACCTACCGTCGCACGCTTGACGAATTGAACGCCTTGTCGAACCGCGAACTTGCGGACCTCGGCATCCACCACAGCCAGATCCGCGGCATCGCCTACCGGGCGGCCTACGACGGCTAAGCAACCGAATTCAGGCCGCTTTCTCCTCCTCCCTTTAGCGGTCTGGACCAAAGCGGCGGCGTCACCTCCTCCCGACGCCGCCGCATTTAGACAAGAAGACTTCAAAGCGCCCTCTCCTCCTCCCTTGGGTGATTTGAACAATAACGACGGCGCCACCTCCTCCCGGCGTCGTCGTTTTTTTATCCAAGTGATGGACAGCCTTAGAACGGCACATCACCAGCAGAGGCTGCGGGCGTGATGAACTTGGCCACAACTTTCTTGCTGCCAGCCTTGTCGAACTCGATATCGAGCTTGTCACCCTCGATGGCCATAACCTCGCCATAGCCAAACTTCTGGTGGAAGACCCTGTCCCCTTCGGTGAAGGACGAAACGGCATCCAGATCAATGACCATGTTCCGGGTCTCACGCGGCTGCGACATGCCCCGGGTCTGTGATTTCGCCTGAAGTCGCTTCCAGCCCGGAGAATTGTAGACGTCCGCCTTGCTGGCCCTGTCGTAGAGATCGGAAGCCGCCGCGCCCTGCATCGCCGGGCTCGCCGACGCGGCCATGCCTGCACCACCAAGATTGCTGCCGTAAAGACCCGGTGGCGTCAAAACTTCAACATGCTCTGCTGGCAACTCGTCAATAAAGCGCGACGGCATGGAAGATTGCCATTGGCCAAACACGCGCCGGTTGCCGGCGAAGGTGATCGTCGCGACCTCTTCCGCCCGCGTGATGCCCACGTAGGCCAGGCGGCGTTCTTCTTCGAGCCCTTTGAGACCCTGTTCATCCATGGAACGTTGCGAGGGGAAAAGGCCGTCTTCCCAACCGGGCAAGAAAACCGCCGGGAATTCCAGCCCCTTGGCCGCATGAAGCGTCATGATTGACACCTTTGCCGCACCGTCCTCGGTCTCATTGTCCATCACGAGCGAGATATGTTCGAGGAAACCTTGAAGGTTGTCGAAGTTATCAAGCTGATTGACCAGTTCCTTGAGGTTCTCCAGTCGTCCAGGCGCCTCTGGTGTTTTGTCGTTTTGCCACATCTCGGTGTAGCCCGACTCCTCCAGGATCTGCTCTGCCAACTCGATATGCGTGCCAAGTTGAGTTGTCTTTGTTGGATCTTCGACCACGGCATCTTCGTCTTCCAGAACAGCGCCTGCCGTTTGGGTCCGCGCGATGTCATGCCAGCGCTGAATACCGTCCAGCAGGATGCTCAGTTCCTTGGCACCCTTCCCGGTCAATCCCTTCGCTGCCAAGAGCAACCTTGCGCCATCGACCAGCGACACCCCGTTCGAACGCGCCGTCATCTGAATTTTCTGCTGCGCCTTGTCGCCCAGGCCACGCTTCGGCGTGTTCACGATACGCTCAAAGGCAAGATCGTCGGCGGGGCTGACGGCAAGGCGGAAATAGGCCATCGCGTCCCGGATCTCCATCCTCTCGTAGAAGCGCGGACCACCAATCACGCGGTAAGGCAGGCCGATGGTCAGGAAACGATCTTCAAAGGCACGCATCTGATGGCTTGCGCGAACTAGAATAGCGATCTCGTCCAACTCAAAATCACGCATGTTGCGCGTGCCACGCTGCATCGCTTCGATCTCTTCACCGATCCAGCGCGCTTCTTCGTCACCGTCCCAGTGCCCGATGAGGCGCACCTTCTCGCCCTCGGTCAGATCTGTGTAGAGCGTTTTTCCAAGCCGCCCCTGATTGGCCGCTATGACACCCGAGGCCGCCGCGAGAATATGCGGGGTGGAGCGATAGTTCTGTTCCAGCCGGACAACGGTTGCTCCGGGGAAATCTTTCTCGAATCTGAGAATGTTGCCCACCTCGGCCCCGCGCCAGCCGTAGATCGACTGGTCATCATCCCCGACACAGCAAATGTTCTGGTGGCCCTGCGCCAGAAGGCGCAACCACAGATACTGCGCGACGTTTGTATCCTGATACTCGTCCACCAGAATGAACCGGAACCAACGCTGATATTGTGCCAGAACGTCGTCGTGCGTCTGGAAAATCGTGACGACGTGCAACAAGAGATCCCCGAAGTCGCAGGCGTTCAGTGTCTTCAGACGCTCTTGATACTGCGCGTATAACTCGACGCCCCGACGGTTGAACGCCCCGGCCTCGGCAGCAGGCACCTTGTCCGGCGTCCAGGCCCGGTTCTTCCAGCCGTCGATGACATGCGCCAATTGCCGTGCAGGCCAGCGCTTATCGTCAATGCCTTCGGCCTGGATAAGCTGTTTCAGCAGTCGAAGCTGGTCGTCCGTATCGAGGATCGTGAAATTGGTTTTGAGACCCACGAGTTCCGCGTGTCGCCGAAGAAGCTTTACGCAGATCGCGTGAAAGGTCCCCAGCCACGGCATCCCCTCAACCGCAGCCCCAAGCAAGTTCGCGACCCGCGACTTCATCTCGCGCGCGGCCTTGTTGGTGAACGTCACGGCCAAAATCTCGTTCGGGCGCGCGCGCGCCGTCGAGAGAAGATGCGCGATCCGCGTCGTCAGCGCCTTGGTCTTGCCTGTGCCAGCTCCGGCCAGCATCAGAACAGGCCCGTCCAACGTCTCAACCGCCTCTCGCTGGGCCGGATTCAAATCGGACAGATAGGGCGCGCCGCGCGCCGCCATGGCCTGTTGGGCCAAGGACGGGCGATCCGGAAAATCGTCATCATCCATGAAACTGCTCATAGCTGCAGACAATAGCGGCTGTGTGCGAGACGTTAAAGACTTGTTCTTGGTCTGTTCACAAAGCGGTCTGTCAGCACATGCCTCTTCGTCTGGCAAGAAATCTGCAATCTGACAGCCTCCACTTGCACAGACCTCAAAAGACGGCGCAAAACACCGACATGGACTTGCACACCCGATATCCGGCGATCTCTGACCTGCGCGAAAAGGCACGTCGCCGCATCCCGCATTTCGTTTTTGAATACCTCGACAGCGGCACTGGCGTTGAGGACCAGAAACGCCGAAATTCCGCTGCCTTGGAACAGGTGATGTTCGAACCCTCTATCCTTGATGGGGAATTGGAGTTTGATCTGTCGACGACCCTTTTCGGTCGGGACTATGCGCTGCCCTTCGGATGTGCACCTGTCGGCATGTCAGGCATCATGTGGCCCCGTGCCGAAAAGATACTGGCCAAGGCCTTGGCCAAGGCGGGTCAGCCTTACTGCATGTCGACCGTCGCCACCGTTGTGCCGGAAGTGCTGTCTCCTCTCATTGGGGATCAAGGCTGGTTCCAGCTTTACGTCGCGCGCGACAAAGACATTCGCTTTGACATGTTGCGTCGCGGGAAAGAGGCCGGGTTTCACACGCTGATCGTGACGGTTGACACGCCGGTTGAAAGCCGCCGCGAACGGCAACGACGGGCGGACCTGACCATTCCGCCGCAGGTCACGCCAAAGATGCTGTGGTCCATGGCTATGCATCCGCAATGGACGCTTGGCACCCTCAAGGAAGGCATCCCAAGTCTGAAATTTTGTGAGGACTACGCCACTCAAACCGAAGCGCATTCGGTCGCGCATGCAGGCCACCTGATCCGCGGCGCGCCGGATTGGGACGACATCGCAGAGCTTCGCGATCGCTGGGATGGGCCCATGCTGGTCAAGGGTGTCCAGAACGCTCCGGATGCGGAACGGATTGCCGGCCTCGGTGTGGACGGCATCTGGGTCTCAAATCACTCTGGGCGCCAGTTCGATGGCGGCCCTGCGTCCTCCGCCTGCCTTCCGGCCATTCGCGCAGCACTGCCGGACACGCCGATCATCTATGACAGCGGCATTCAAGGCGGGCTCGACATCATGCGCGCACTCGCGCTCGGTGCAGATTTCGTCATGCTGGGGCGGGCGTTTCACTATGCGGTGGGCGCGCTAGGCAGACGCGGGCCGGGACACCTGTTGCATCTTCTGAAAGACGACATGCTGCAAGCCATGGGGAACATTGGCGCGCGCAGCCTAAGAGAACTTCCCGGCCATTTGACGGATCAAAACCAAGCATAGCCGCTTTTCGCACTGCAGAATCGACGAAATCCGCCTAAAAACTTGCCCAATTCAGTT
>CAZMKY010000179.1:0-2486 GCA_964566835.1 uncultured Rhodobacterales bacterium | reverse complement strand
AACCTTGCTCCGGCGACCAAAGCCCTCGTTGCCGTGGGCGTGACCGGCATTGCCTGCAATCGACCATCGTGGGTCTTTGGCGGTTAATTCATCCAGGCAGGCAACCAGGTCTTCAAAGCCGTCATTCACAAGCTCCACATCATCGTGGCAAAAGACGATCCAGCGACCTTTTGCTTGCGGAAGTACGCGACGCAGCCAAGAGTAACCGTCAAATCGATTGACCGTTCGGTTATCTAAAGCAATGAACTCGGAATTCATATCCGAAAACCCTTGCGCCGCGAACGAGTTCAACATGCGATGGTATCGGTCTTCATCAGCGACAAGCGTGCAGATCGTGAAGTCCAAGGCATAGTCGAATTCTGCGTCTTGCACATAGGACACTGACACCGCCGGGACGGCGCTGCCTTTGCCTTTGCTATGTTCACTTGTCGCGTTCGACATTTATTTTGCGATCGGAGCGATAAGGTCAGCACTGCCTGTTTGGGTCTGTGCGCTGCACCCTATTTTCGCCGTTTGATCTTCCTCAGGTTTGCCGCGTGCGGGGTCGCAGCGGGATGGGTGTGTTGCCGTCGGGATTAGCCCTTGGGCAGTCTGTTTTCGTTCACGTCAGTTCAGCCCAGCGCGCTTCGCCGAACTGAACGACCCCAGTCGTGCAGTGGAGCGCACGGCCGGGAAAAATCTTCTCGTACTTGGCCCGAAAGGCGTTCCTCGCCTGACGGAAGCTTTTGCCCTTCGTGCCTTCACCATGGTGGTGGAGGTGAAAGTCGATCGCATAGGCCCGCCCGCCCAAAAGCTCGGACTGCAGGCAAAGATCGGCACCGTAGTAGTGGAACCCTGACAGATCGTAGGAATTCACCACGGGCTGCTCGCGCTTCATGATCATGAAGCATTCGTCCAGGGACTCGACCCGACCAGGCAGTGTACCGACGCGCTGGTCAGCACCGAACTTGTCGCTGATGCGCATGTTCAATCTGCGCTCTTCAGCTTGTCCGCTACGCCATGCACCGCCCGCGACACCGGCCAGAAGCCAAGCGGGATCCAGCGCCGTCAACTCGTCCAGACGCTGAACCAAGGCATCATAGCCGTCGTCGACCAGCGTCAGGTCTTCGTGGCAATAGATGACATAGCGACCGCGGCATTCCTGCAGCAATCGCGTTTGCCACGAATAGCCGTCGAAACGGTTCTCATCGCGGTTGTCAGCGGCCAGAAACTCGGTGTTGGCCTCGGTGAAACCGAAGGACCGGAAGGTTTCCAGCAATGCATTGTAACGATCTTCGTCGCGCACCAGTGAACAGACCGAAAATGTCAGGTCTTCCCCGACATTCGGCTGAACAAATCTGACCTCTGGCCGCGCGTTCATCTCTTACAGCGCCTCCGCGCCCGAAATGATCTCGATCAGTTCGTTGGTGATGACGGCCTGACGCGTTCTGTTGAATTCGCGGTTCAGGTTCTCGATCATGTCGCCTGCGTTGCGGGTTGCGTTGTCCATGGCGGACATCCGCGCGCCCTGCTCGGAAGCAGCGTTTTCGAGAAGTGCCGAGAAGATCTGAGTGGCGACACCACGTGGCAGCATATCTGCCAAGATCTCTTCTTCACCGGGCTCATAGTCATAAAGCGTCGATGCGCCATCATCCTCGGACGCCTCGAAAGACGCCGGAATGATCTGGGTCGCCGTCGGGATCTGGCTAATCACGCTTTCAAAGCGCGAATAGAACATTGTCGCGACGTCAAATTCACCTGCATCGAAGCGAGCGAGCGCATCTTGAGCGATGGCTTGCGCATTGGCGTAACCAACCTGCTTAACCTCGGTCAGATCAACATGGCCGATGAAGTTATCGCCCAGATCCCGCTTCAACTGTTCGCGGCCTTTCTTGCCGACGGTCATGATCTTGACCGTCTTGCCTTCGGCGATGAGACCTTGGGCATGCTGGCGGGCCAGCTTGGCAATCGAGGAGTTGAAGCCGCCGCAAAGGCCGCGTTCGGCCGTCATGACGATCAAGAGATGCGTCTGATCCGATCCGGTGCCGCGCAGAAGCTTCGGGGCTGCATCGCTGTCACCAACAGATGCCGCAAGGCTGGACATGACCGCGTTGAAGCGGTCGGTGTAGGGACGCGAGGCCGCTGCTGCTTCTTCCGCACGGCGGAGTTTGGCAGCGGCGACCATTTGCATCGCCTGCGTGATCTTCCGGGTCGATTTGACCGAGTTGATCCGGTTTTTTAGGTCCTTAAGGTTCGGCATTCATTCCGTCCTTTGGGGTTCCAATCAGGCGAAGTCTTTCGCGAATTCTTCCACGACAGCCTTCAGGCGGTCAGCAGCGTCACCTTTGATCTTCGGATCTTCGTTGGTGATCCAATCAAGGGTGTCTTTGTGCTTGCCGCGCATGTGGTCCAGCAGGCCAGCTTCAAAACGCGCAACATCGCCAACTGGGATATTGTCGAGGAAGCCGTTGGTGCCCGCGAAGATCATGGTCACGATCTCGGCGTTC
>CAZMKY010000178.1:0-29162 GCA_964566835.1 uncultured Rhodobacterales bacterium | reverse complement strand
GCCGTGGGTTTGATCGAGGGCTTTGTTCCCGTCTGGCTCAGCGCATGGGTGCCAAGCTGGGGCGTTGCTTTTCCGACTGTTCTGGTTGTTGCACCGATCGCCCGCCGGTTCGTTGCGAAATTGGTGTCAGCATCCTGACATAAGGCTGTCAGGAGGGGTGTGCGAATGTGCGTCTTGTCAATTAGACTCGCATGAAAGGATACACCCATGACCCAGATCGTAGTTTGGACCGAAATCCCGGTCACCGACATCGAAGCCTCGGCCGCGTTCTATTCCAAAGTCTTTGGTTACAAGATGACTGTTGACCATAGTGGGCCGAACCCGATGGCCGTGTTCAACGGATCCGATCAGGATGCAGGTGGCCACCTCTACCCCGGCAAACCAGCCTCCGAGGGCGGCAACACGATTCACCTTGCGGTGGAGGGTCCACTGGAAGACGCGATTTCTCGCTGTTGGGAAGCTGGCGGCAAGGTTCAGGAACCGGTGATCGAGATCCCGTTTGGTCGCTTCATCTACGCCAACGATCTGGATGGAAATTCCATCGGGCTCTTTGAACCGAAGGCGGCCTGATGCGACGTGCCGACCGCCTTTTCCAGATTGTTCAATATCTTAGGGGTGGTCGGCTCACCACGGCGAAGGTGCTGTCTGAACGCTTGGAAGTCAGCGAAAGAACAGTCTACCGCGACGTGGCCGACCTGATCGGCTCCGGCGTCCCGATCGAAGGGGAGGCCGGGGTCGGCTACGTCATGCGCGCGGGCTACGAGATGCCGCCCCTGATGTTCACGACCGATGAAGTCACAGCCCTTGTGGCAGGCGCCCGGCTGATTAAGGCGTGGGGTGGCCATGCCATGGCCGCGGCGGCCGAGGAAGCGTTGATCAAGATCGACGCCGTGTTGCCAGATGACGCGCGGCGCGCGGCGGCGGCGGTCAAGATCCACGCCTTTGAGATGCCGGAACTCGACGACGCGACGCGGGCCCATCTTGATACACTTTCCACTGCGGTTGAGGGACGGCTGCTCCTGACAATTGCCTATCGGGATGAAGGCGGACAGGACAGTCATCGCCAGATCCGTCCACTCGGACTCTGGTTCTGGGGAAAGGTCTGGACGTTGGTTGCGTGGTGCGAATTGCGCGACGATTTTCGAATGTTCAGGGCCGATCGTATCAGCCACATCGAAAGCGGCGCCCCCTTCCGAACGGAGCGTGGCAAAGAACTCGTCGATTTCTACCGGCGACCGGATCCGCGCGGACCGCATCGAGACGGGGGCTAACGGTCTTCGATCCGTGCGCGCCTTGCGGTGAACGCCAGCGCAGCAAAAGCCAGCACACCGATCACAGCATACCAGATCAGGATGCCGCGAATTTCGGCAAAGCTGAGCGTGTCGGTCTTTGATGCTTCGACCGAGGCCAGCCAGAGCGAGATTGCAAACACGATCCGGCTGACCAGAGACTGAACCGACAAATAGGTTGCGCGCGTCCGATCCTGCAAAAGCGGTTGGATACGGGCCAGAATGAACGGTCCGGACAAACTGCTGGGCACCATTCGCAGGAACAGGACCGCAATGACGATTGCGGCGTTGGATGCCGCAAGGACCGCCGCCAATGCCACTTGCAGGCCGAAGGCCAAGAGCAGCACGCCGGGCAGGCCCAGCGCGTGACGCAGCCTGAGCGCGATGAGCGACGTCAGAACGGACACGATCATCATCGTGGCCGACACCCCACCAGAAACCACCGGTGCCTCACCTGCCCAGCCAAGATCTGACAGCGCTTCAAGGATAAAGGGCTGGCCGAAGACGAATGGAATGTGGCTGTAGCCATACATCAGAACGGCGAGGGCAAAGATCCATGCAAGGGCAGGATTCGACAAAGCGCGCGGGATGTCGCGAAGACGCGCGAGGTTCGAGGCCGTGTCCTGAACGCGCGGTGGTTCTGCAAAGCGAAAGGCGACCAGGGTTGCGGCTGCGAAGGCCACTCCTGACATGACGAAGGGCAAGCGCTCGGACCAGAGCGCGGCCAGCCCACCAATAACGGCCGACACGGCAAGCGCCGTGAACGTTGCCCGCCACGCCTTCAATTCCTGCGCCTCGACTTCGCTTTCCCGGCCATCAGCCGCCAAGGCCTCGAACAACGTCGCACTGTCTGTGCCCGAGACGAAGGCGATGGAAGCGCCCAGCAATACTTGACCCAGAATGAACGCGGAAAACGTGTCACCGGACGCAAGGACCAGACAGGCCACCCCGCCAAAGACTGATGAAAGGATCAATGTCGGCCGTCGTCCGATGCGATCCGATATCCATCCGGACGGCACTTCCAGCAGCGTCGTCGCAAGATCGTAGATCGCATAGAGAAGAATGGCCTCTGCGCCCGAAAGCTCGTTCTGAAAGAACAGGAACCACGTCGCCTGCCAGAACAGCAGGTTCTGCGCAAATTTGAACCATGGATAGAGCGCAACATTGCGCGAGGCGACCGACATGGCAGCAAGGCTAGCCCGGTTTCGGCGATCCTCAAATGGCAGAGTCGTGGCGCGCGCCTATTCGTCTGCCGCGCACCCCCCGATCGTGTCCTTGCCGGTCACGGGCGTGAGCACCGTGATCGACCCGCTCTCGTCACAGTCGGCAGCGGGATCAATCTGTGCCACCGCGACGCATCCAGACAAACAAATCAAAAGAACCGGCAATAGTTTCAGCATCAGTGTGCCTCCGCCCAATTTTGACCCGATCCAGCGTCGACCACCAAAGGTACGTCCAGCTTCACGGCCGGCATGGATGCGTTTTCCATGACGCTTCGTGCGACTTCGGTCAGGCTGTCGATTGCACCATCCTCGACCTCGAACAAGAGTTCGTCGTGAACCTGCAAGAGCATCTTGGCCGGCAAGTCCTTGATGGCGTCCGGCATGCGGATCATGGCCCGCCGGATAATGTCTGCCGCCGTGCCCTGAATGGGTGCGTTGATTGCGGCCCGACGCGCAAAGCCCGCGGTTGGCCCCTTCGCATTGATTTCGGGCGTGTTGATCTTCCGACCGAACAGGGTCTCCACATAGCCCGTCTCTTTCGCGAACTTCACCGTCTCGTCCATGTAGGCGCGGATGCCCGGGAAGCGTTCGAAATAGCGGTCGATAAAGCCCTGAGCTTCGTCACGCGGAATGCGGAGGTTTCTGGCAAGTCCGAAACCCGAGATGCCGTAGATCACGCCAAAATTGATCGCCTTGGCCTGTCGCCGAACATCAGACGTCATTTCGTCCAGCGGTACGCCAAACATCTCGGACGCTGTGGCGGCGTGAATATCCTGGCCCTCTGCAAAGGCCTGCTTTAGCGCGGGGATGTCGGCAATATGGGCGAGAATGCGCAGTTCGATCTGACTGTAATCCAGCGCAACAAGGCTGTGCCCCTCAGCAGCAATGAAGGCTTCGCGGATGCGGCGCCCTTCTTCCGTCCGGATGGGGATGTTCTGCAAGTTTGGATCAGTGGACGCCAATCGGCCCGTGTTTGCCCCAGCGATAGAGTAGGACGTGTGCACCCGCCCGGTGTCGCGGTTGATATGATCCTGCAGCGCATCGGTATAGGTCGACTTCAGCTTCTGGACTTGTCGGTAGTCAAGGATCATTCCCGGCAATGCATGCTCTGTCGCAAGATCTTCCAGAACATCCGCAGGGGTCGAGTACTTGCCGGTCTTCGTCATCTTGCCGCCCGGCAGCGCCATCTTCTCGAAAAGGATGCTGCCCACCTGCGCAGGCGAGCCCACATTGAACTTCTCTCCTGCCTCCTCGAAGATCTCATCTTCAAGCTGCGCCATCTTTTGCGAAAACGCGTTGGACATCTGGGCAAGCGTATCGCGGCTGACCTTGATGCCCGTGCGCTCCATCTCGGACAGGACCGGGATCAAAGGACGCTCCAGCCGCTCATAGACCTTTGTCACGCCCTTGACGTGCAACTGCGGCTTGAAAAGCTGCCAAAGGCGGAAGGTAACATCGGCGTCTTCCGCGGCATAAGGCACAGCGTCCTCGACCGGCACCCGATCGAACGTGCGCTGCGACTTGCCGGAACCGATCAGGGTTTTGATCTCGATCGGGCGATGTCCAAGATACCGCTCGCTCAGATCGTCCATGCCGTGATTGTGCAACCCGGCATTCAAAGCATAGCTCATCAGCAAGGTATCATCGATGGGGTCGACCATCACGCCATGCCGGGCCAGAACCTTCTGATCATACTTCGCGTTGTGCAGAACCTTGAGAACCGAAGCGTCCTCCAATAGCGGCTTCAGTCTGCTAATGGCCTCGTCAAAGGCGAGCTGGCCCTCAGCCAGCTGACCGGTATCGAACAGCCCCTCGTCTTCACCAGCCTTGTGCAAGAGCGGAACGTAGGCAGCCCGGCCCGCTTCGGACGTGAGCGAGACGCCAACAAGCTCTGCCTCCATCTCGTCCAGACTGGTGGTTTCCGTGTCCACCGCGACGACCCCGCTGGCGCGGGCGGCCGCGATCCAGTCCTCAAGAACTTCGATGGTCGAGATCTGAACATAAGCGCTGGCATCAAAAGGCAGATCCGGCGGCTTAGGCGCGTCCACGGCAGGCGTTGCTGCGGCAGGGGCCGCGATCACCGGCGCTTCAACGCCCAGATAGTCGGCAATGCGTTTGGTGATCGTCCGGAATTCCATCTCGGTCAGGAAGTCGAACAACTTGTCAGCGTTGGGTTCCTGCACTTCGAGATCTTCGAGTGCGAAGTCCAGTTCCATGTTTGTATCCAGCGTCACCAGCTGGCGGGACAGCCGGATCTGGTCTGCATTGTCGATCAAGGTTTGACGCCGCTTGGGCTGCTTGATCTCTTCCGCACGCGCCAGAAGCGTGTCGAGGTCGCCATATTCGTTGATCAGCAGCGCGGCTGTCTTGATGCCGATGCCGGGGGCGCCGGGGATGTTGTCCACGCTGTCACCAGCCAGCGATTGGACATCGATGACACGCTCCGGCCCGACTCCAAATTTGGCTTCGACCCCCTCACGATCGATCCGGGCCTTCTTCATCTCGTCATACATCTCGACGCCGCCCCCGACGAGCTGCATCAGATCCTTGTCGGACGAGATGATGGTGACGCGCCCACCCGCATCACGCGCCTGACGGGACAAGGTGGCGATGATGTCATCAGCCTCGTACCCGGCCATTTCCTTGCAGGCGATGCTGAACGCCTCGGTCGCACGACGGGTCAACGGGATCTGAGGGCGCAGATCCTCAGGCATTTCATCACGGTTGGCCTTGTACTGGTCGTAGATCTCGTTCCGGAACGTCTCGGAACCTTTGTCGAAAATCACCGCCACATGCGTCGGCGCATCGGGTCCGGTGGAGCGTTCGACGTATTTCTGAAGAAGCGCGCAGAACCCTTGAACCGCCCCAACCGGCAGGCCATCGGATTTGCGCGTCAAAGGCGGCAAGGCATGGAATGCGCGAAAGATATAGGCCGAGCCGTCGATCAGGTGCAGGTGATGACCTTTGCCGAATGTCGTCTCGCTCATGGCGCCTTTGCCCCCTCACCTGATGCTTGCATCTGATCTACAGGACGCCACAGCAAAGCGCGAGAGGCAAGGACCCGGCCTGCCACATTCACCGGCCTTCAAATATCCCGGGGAGGTCCGGAGGGGCAGCGCCCCTCTGGCCTGATCTTAGTGCTGGGCCTTGATGAAGGTGTCATTCTGCAGATCACGCATCGCCTGCATCAGCTCTTCACGCGTGTTCATCACAATGGGACCGTGCCATGCCACCGGTTCCTGAATGGGACGGCCTGACACCAGTAGAAAGCGCGCGCCCTCTGGTCCCGCCGTTACCGTGATTTCATCACCCGTGCCAAAGCGCACCAATGTTCGGTTTCCGGACATGTCCCGGATGTTCACCTCTTCGCCGGCCACCTCCTTTTCGACACGCACGCCCATCGGATCAGACGCATCACGGAACGATGCTTTGCCCGCAAAGACATAGGCGAATGTCTGGGAATAGGTATCGACCGGCAAAACCTTGGTCACATTCGGCGGCACCGAGACGTCGAGGTATTGTGGCTCGGCGGCGATACCATCAACAGGTCCCGTCTTTCCCCAGAAGTTGCCAATGATGACTTTGACCGCCGTGCCATCGTCATCAATGACAACCGGGATGTCGCTGCCCTGGATGTCCTGATAACGGGGCGCAGTCATCTTGAGCGACGACGGTAGGTTCGCCCATAGCTGGAAGCCATGCATGCGACCCGAGAAATCGCCACGCGGCATTTCCTGGTGCAGAATTCCGGACCCTGCCGTCATCCACTGGACCGAGCCGCGTCCCAGCACACCCTGATTGCCAAGGCTGTCGCCATGCTCGACTTCGCCTTCCAACACATACGTGATGGTCTCAATCCCGCGGTGCGGATGCCACGGGAACCCCTTTTCGTAAAAGCGCGGGTCGTCGTTTCTGAAATCATCCAAGAGCAGGAACGGATCGCTCTCTGCCGGATCGCCGAAACCGAATACGCGGTGCAGGTGCACGCCGGCACCTTCCATCGTGGGGTGCGCTGTGCTTGTGGATCGGACGGGTCGGAACGTCATGGCGTTGAACTCCTTCAAGGTCTTGCAAGGAGATCTAGCCGGAGACGCCGATCATTCAAAGCGCGCCAGCGCACAGAACGCGTGCGTGGCGACACCTTTCGCGCGCTGGCGGTAGCAATTGATCAGTCGGCCAGCACGTATCGCTTGTCGCAGTAGCCGCAATCGACAAACCCTGTCTTCGGATCGATCGAAAGCCAAACACGCGGATGTCCCAGCGCGCCTTCGCCACCATCACAGGCCACACGCATGGAGGTGACCGTTTCTGTCTCAGGCGGCGGCAGGTTTTCGGCGGTATCGGGCGTCGGCGAAGACATCGGGCGGCTCCTCAAAGCACGGAAATTTCAGGCCGTAATCATACCGGACCGAACCGGGGCGGCAAGACCTGCAATGGACTAGTCGCGGCGCGTTAGGTTCGGGCCGAGGCCGCGTCCAGCCACAAGGTGAATGTGGAAATGCGGAACCTCCTGAACACCGTCCGGTCCGGCATTTGCAATCAGACGGTAGCCGTTGCCGGCATCTGGTGCGACACCAAGATCGGCCGCCAATTGACCCACCATGCGCCAGAAATCGACGATCTCGGCTTCGCTGGCTTCGCGGGCAAAATGGTCGGCAGTGACATAGGGCCCTTTCGGGATCACGAGGACATGCACAGGCGTCTGCGGCTGAATGTCTTTGAACGCCAAGGTCATCTCGCTTTCTGCCACGGTTGCATTCGGAATCTCCCCGCGCAGGATTTTCGCAAAGATGTTCTGGTCGTCATAGGAATAGGCCATTGATCCTCTCAGTCTTTGAAAAGCGCAGCGCGCCTTGTCAGGCGGGCAGCGTCGTCTGCATCTAACCCAAGCGCGCGGGCCAGCACAGACATGTTCTCGGCCTCAGGTGTGACCTCAGACAAGGTCACGACGTTGGCGCCTTCGATTTGTTTCAGTGCTTCGCGCTCTCTCGTGACCTGAGCGCGGAGCGGCGGAATGATTTCTGCCAAGGCCTGCGACGGTGTCACGGCGGACGCCAACCCGATCCGGCCGGCGTGTCCGGCGAGATAGTCGTCACACAAGCTGCAATCGAGGTCTATCACTCTCAGATCAACGCCGTCATTGGCCAGATCACGCAGGACATCAGCGCGTGACGGATCAAGTCCCAACCCAATGTGACCCTGCCCGGTCACGTCGCTCAGAACGCGCAGGAATGCTGCGCGATTACGATTCCGTTTGGCCAGCCCATTCTGCAGACCGCCGAGATCGGGCAGCTGATCCGTGTCTTCGTCAAAGACAAATCCGGCATTCTCTGCGCCTGTCAGGTTCGCGATCTCGGCCAGCAATCGTTTGGCCAGATGCCACTTCTTGCAGACGACAGCGGTCACGCGACGCGCCGGTCCCAGTCGCGCGCCGTCTTCCCAAACCCGCGGTCCATGCCGCCGACCGTGTCGTCCTTCGCGCGTCAGGAAGCGATGCAGGCGATGCAAGTTCGCATGCGGCGCCCCGGCGGTTTCCTCGCCCGCGAAGAGCGCGCCCAGTCGCGCCGCCAACCCGGACGCTTCCGGACCGATCTTTCGCGCGAAGAAGCAGTCTTCCCCGGCAAGCAGATCGAAGTGATCGTCGTGGAACGTCACTGGCTGTCCGTAGTCCGTGAACTGCACAAAGGTCGGCGTCCGCGGTTCAATCTCGGCATCTGGGACCAGATGGCGAACAACTGTTTGAAAGAACGTCTCGTCCGGTATCCAAGTTGTTTTGAAGAAACGCATGATCCTGCGGTTCTCCGCCGTCCAATCAAGCACTTTATCCACCGTGCTTCGACGCAGGCACCACCACTGAGACCCGATCATGATGGTCAGTCCGTCCGGCAGACGTCGTTTCAACCCAAGGGCGCGTTGCGCCTTGAAAGACGCATAAAAGGCGCGTGCACGCGTTCTTTCATTGAACCAATGGCGATAGACCAGACGTTCCTCCCGAAACCCGGTCTGAATGAACTCTGACGTCTCGAAAGGTTCCGCGTTGATCCAATCGCGTCCTGTCGCATCCAACGACCGGCGAATATCCAAGGCCGGTTTCGTGGGCATGCAATCGCCAGAGATCAGGTAGAAATGCGTGGCTGCCGGAAACGCACGGTGCGCGACCTTCAGCGCGGCGAGCGTTGCGGCGACAAGGCTCCACTGGCCCCAACCGCATCTGTGGCGCGGGCGGACAAAGGCGACGCCCGGTTCGTCGGACAATGCAGCTTCGATCTTCTGGAAATCTTCTGCACCCGCGGCCGCATCGAAGTGCAACGCGACCCGGTCGCCCATTGCGACCAGCCGCTTGGCTTGCGCAATGATGCGGTCCGGGTCTTTGTGACACAAAAGCAGATAAGCGATCTGCGCCATCGGGGCCTCTTCCAAAGATCGCCCAGACCTAGCGGATCAGCAGGCATTGTGAAACCACCGGAAACCTGCTTCCTTCGGCAGGAATTTGACGGAGCGTAATGTCCATGGGCTTCCCCGGTGTCTGGATGACCGAAAGCCGTAATCTGATCTATCGCGTCGTGCCGAAATGCGCGTGCTCGACCGTTGGCCAGATCATGTACTACACGGACCACGGGCACTACTACGAAGGCGATATCCACGACGCGCAGCAAGGGCTGCACAAGTGGGCACTGGAAGACAGTCGCCAGCCAATCTCGGACGCGATCACGGATCACAGCGCATTCGCCTTTACGGTCGTTCGCAATCCCTACAGCCGGATCCTGAGTTCGTTTTTCGACAAGATCGCGGGTATTCAGCGCAACGGTCAGCGTTACCGCAGCAACATGGTGCCAATGCTGACGCAGAAATACGGCATCGATGTTGAAGGTGACTTCGACCAGATCGCGATGTTCCGTCGCTTCCTATTGTTCGCGCGTGACACGATCCGATTCAGAAAACCGATGGATCCCGACATCCACTGGTCATCAACGTCCGGGCATGTCTCAACCTTCATCCATGGTGGCGGACGGTATGACGCCATTTTGCGCACCGAAGACTTCAACGATGGCATGGCAGACGTCTTGTCCAAGATAAAAGTCGCAAACAAAGTCGATCTGGGGAACGTGCCCCGCTTCAACGAAAGTGCGGATCACGGACCAAAACGTGCCTTCCCGGTTGAAGACTACTTCGACGATCTGGCGCAGCATTTGGTCTACGAGATCTACAAACGTGATTTCCGCGTCTTCGGCTATTCAACGGACCCGGCTAATCGTCGACCGAAGAAGGACATCGACCTTGAAGAGGTTCACGCCAAGCTGGGGCGTTGACGCCTCACTTCTTGGCGAATTTCAAGAGAGGCGCAGAATTGTGGCCCTACGTCGGGATGCGCTGACGTAACTCTATGCGCATGGAAGAGTTGAACATTGAGCCTCAACCCGGTGTCACCTTTGGCATGGCGGGCTTTATCCTCGGCGCGGTTGCCCTTGTTCTGGTGCTGGTCCAGTTCTTCGGCGGCCCATTCGCGCCGACGCCCAGCATTGGTGAGACAATCGGTCAGATCGCGGCCGACATGCGCATGTCGGCCTGGAACAAGCTGAGCGGATCGGGAGACGCCCCTGTCGCGGTTGCAGCGACTTGGGATATTGATCGCTATATGATCGTGGGCAGCATGGTCCTGGCCGTGCTGGCACTTGTGCTGGGCGTTGCAGGCTATATCCGCGAAGAAGCCAGACGCCCCGTCAAGGCGGCGTTGAGCTTTGGTGTTGCGGCCATCGTCTTCCAGTTTTTCGCGACGGCCTTGCTCATGATTGTTGGCGTCATCCTTCTGATTGGCATCATGGCCAACCTGAACGAGATCATCGGCGGCTTCTTCGAAGGTTAGAGCAGCCCCGCTTCGCGGAATTTGGCCGCCATGTTGGCCTTTGGTCGTGGCCCGATGTGGCCGATGACTTCGGCTGCTGCCATGACACCCATGCGGCCCGAGACCTCAAGATCCCGTCCTGTAGCGTAGCCGTAAAGGAACCCGGCGGCGAATTGGTCACCGGCGCCGGTCGCATCAACTGGTGTCACCCGCGTGACGGGGACTTCGGCACGCGCATCGCCACTGATCAGAAGAACGCTGTCACCAGACCGGGTGCAGACGACCGTTTCGCAAACCGAAGCCGCCTTGGCCAAAGCCGCATCCAGATCTGTCTCGTAAAGCGCTTCCCACTCGTGCGAGTTGCCGATGACGTAGTCCATGCGGTCCGCAACCAGGGACTGAAAGTCGGCCCGATGCCGTGTCACACAAAAAGGATCGGACAAGGTAATGCCAGCCCGACCGCCCGCCGCCTGAATAAGCCTTGCGGCCTCCTCGAATGCGGTTTTTCCTTCGGGTTTGTCGTAAAGATACCCTTCGAGGAATAGTACACGTGCGTCGTCGAAACTTTCTGCAGGCACATCATCGGCATCAAGGTCAGCGCCGGCACCAAGATAGGTATTCATCGACCGCTCGCCGTCAGGGGAGACGAAGATCATCGAACGCGACGTTGGCGCGTCTGCGTCCGCAGGAGGATTTGGGAAAGCCGTCCCGGCATCCGCCAGAGCTTCGGCATAGAAACGGCCCAGAGCATCGTTTCGAACCTTGCCGATAAAGGCGGTCGACAGCCCCAGAAGGCCAAGGCCGGCGATCGTGTTGGCGACAGACCCACCCGGCGTCTCAGTTCGATTGTCCATCGCCGCATAGAGCACCTCGGCGCGCTCGCGCTCGATCAGCTGCATGATCCCCTTCTCGATCCCCATGTGGTCGAGGAAGGTGTCTGGCGCCTGTGCGATCACATCCACCATGGCATTGCCAATGCCGATTACATCAAAGCTCATTCGGTTTTGTCCTCGAACTGACAGAGATCGCGGATGACGCAAGCTCCGCATTTTGGTTTGCGCGCCACGCAGATATAGCGGCCATGCAAGATCAGCCAGTGATGCGCGTGTTGTTGGAACTCTGCCGGGATGTGGTCTTCAATCGCGCGCTCGACAGCGTCGACATCTTTGCCCGGCGCAATGCCCGTCCTGTTGCCAACCCGGAAGATGTGCGTATCGACTGCCTGCGCGGGATGCTTGAACCACATGTTCAACACCACATTTGCAGTCTTCCGCCCAACGCCCGGCAGCGATTGCAGCGCGGCCCGCGACGACGGCACGACAGAGCCATAGTCATCGACAAGGATACGGCTCAGCTTGATGACGTTCTTGGCCTTGTTCCGGAACAGACCGATCGTCTTGATATGCTCGATCACGCCTTCTTCACCGAGCGCCAGCATTTTTTCCGGCGTGTCGGCCACCGCGAAAAGGCCACGGGTCGCCTTGTTCACACCTGCATCTGTCGCCTGCGCCGATAGGGCGACGGCTACGACCAAGGTGTAGGCGTTGACGTGCTCCAACTCGCCCTTTGGTTCAGGCTCGGTCGCTTCAAACCGGCGAAAGATCTCTTGGATCACGGGATAGGGCAGTTGCTTGGCCATGACAGGCCTTGTGACCGAGGTTCTGACAAGGGGCAAGACCAACAGGGGCAAGAGATGCTATGACACCCCATGGCACACGCAACGATCGACGCATTCCATGCTGATTTGGCCGAAACCGACAGGGCGATTTGCGAAGACCTTCGCGCGGCGATTGATCAGGGCCTGCCGGATGCGACATCGAAGATCTGGCACGCCCATCCCGTCTGGTTCCTGAACGACAACCCGATCGTGGGATATTCCAAGTTGAAGGCGTGCGTCAGGCTCCTATTCTGGAGCGGTCAGTCCTTCTCTGCCCCCGGGCTGAAACCCGAAGGCAAGTTCAAGGCTGCCGAAGCACGATACACGGACATCTCAGAGATCGACCATGAGGCCTTAGCGCTCTGGCTGACGGAAAGTCGCGATGTTCAGTGGGACTACAAGAACATCGTAAAACGCAAAGGCCGATTGGAGCGTCTGACCTAGGCTTTCGCGCAAGATCCGGGTCGCAAAGGTCATGGGCTTGAACCATCTTGGGATCATGCCCAAGGATATAGAAATGACCGCTGAACATAGTTTTGAGACCGGCTACCACTACCAGCTTATGCGGCGCGCGATTGACCTGATCGACGCCGAGGGTGGGCGGGAGGCCTCGCTTGAGGATCTGGCGCGCGAAATGCGGATGAGCCCGGCGCATTTCCAGCGCATCTTCAGTCGGTGGGCGGGTGTTTCGCCAAAAAGATTCCAGCAATGGCTGACGCTGGATCATGCCAAATCGCTTCTTGCCGAACGGCACACGACGCTGGAAACGGCAGACGCCGTCGGTCTGTCCGGCAGCGGCAGGCTGCACGATCTGTTCGTGCGCTGGGAAGCAATGAGCCCCGGCGATTACGCGAAGGGCGGGCAGGGTCTGACGATCTTCTGGGGCTGGTTTGACAGCCCGTTTGGCCCGGCGCTGATCATGGGGACTGAGAAGGGTATCTGCGGGATCGGATTTTCGTCCGAATTTGGGCCGGAGGTCGCCCTGGCTGACCTCAAGGGGCGTTGGCCGAATGCGACCTTCGTGGAAGATCCAACAGCCCTTCGTCCCATGGCAGATGCCGCCTTTCCGACCGAGACGGGCAGCGATCCGGCGCCCCTCTATCTCATTGGTGCGCCGTTCCAGATCAAGGTTTGGGAGGCCTTGCTGAGCATCCCGACAGGCCATGTCACGACCTATAGTGATATCGCGCGGCACATCGGACACCCGAAGGCCGTCCGCGCTGTCGGAACCGCGGTTGGTCGCAATCCGATCAGTTGGTTGATCCCCTGCCACCGCGCCTTGCGCAAGTCGGGAGGTCTGGGCGGCTATCACTGGGGGCTTCCCGTCAAACGCGCCATGCTGGCTTGGGAAACGGCAGAAACAGCCTGAACGACACCTCAGGGTCTATAGACCACAATGTTGAAACCTTCGTCAGCGGTCGGCGGCACAAAGTGCGCCGCGACGCGCCTGAAGTCGTCATCCGACGTTTGAAATTCGTGTTCGCCCGAAGCGTTTCGGGCGCGCAGTCGGCTCAGGCAGATGTCGTCCGGTGTATCGAGGAAATGCAACTGATGGGCCGCTCCGGATTGCTCCAGCAGGTGCCGCATCCATGCCCGCGACTGGGTGGTGTTGGCTTGGAAATCCAGCACAACACTCAAACCCTGTCGCAACAGATCCGTTATATGCGGCGCCATGATCTGACGTAGTTTGGCAGAGCAACGCACAAAGTCTGACAAGGTCGACATCTGATCGCCGTAGAGCGCGTGAAGCCATGCGTCTTCGGCGATCAACACGCCGGGATGCTGGCTTAGTAGATCGGACGCCAGCGTCGATTTTCCTGCAGCAGGCTTGCCGCACAAAAGATGCAGCATCGGGACAGTGTCGGGCATCAATTCACTTTCTCACAAATGTTCGGTCCAAATCGGCCCAAGCGCGCTTCGATATCGCATAGCATCGGCGGGATCTTGCATAGCCAGCCCCCCTGACCCCATTTCACTCGCGATGCGGGTGGCGCCTTGGAACAACACGCGCCATGAAGCGTTAGGTATGTAGAATTACACATATGAGGACTCTCATGATCAAGACTAAAACCCTCGGCCTCGGCGCTGTCGGCCTTGTGGCACTGACCGCCTGTACCGACCCGTCGCAATTCCCAGGAACCGACGGCGACCGCACGCGTCAAGGCGCTCTGGCGGGCGCTGCCATCGGTGCTGTGCTGGGTGGAACGCGCGAAAGCGGCAGCGACCGCCTGCGCAACGCGGCCGTGGGCGCTGCCATTGGCGCAGCCGCAGGCGCAGCCGTTGGCTACTCGCTGGATCAGCAGGCCGCTGAACTGCGCAACGACTTTGGCAACGGCGACATCGACATCATCAACACCGGGGATGAACTGATCGTTCGCATGCCGAACGCGCTTCTCTTCGCTGTAGATAGCGCGTCGCTGACGTCGACGCTGCGCTCGGATCTGTTCGTTCTGGCAGAAAGCCTGAACCGTTATCCGTCCTCGATCGTCTCCGTGGTCGGCCACACCGACAACACCGGCTCGGCAGCATACAACCAAGACCTGAGCGAACGCCGCGCACAAGCCGTTGCTAGCGTTCTGCGCTCGGGCGGTGTCGCATCAGGCCGTCTGTCGGTCTTCGGTGCCGGTGAAGACCGCCCCGTCGCATCGAACGCCACCGAGGCGGGCCGCGCAGCCAACCGTCGGGTGGAAATCACGATCACGCCTACAGGCTGATCACGCCAGTTGCAGATTTGGGAAGGCCGGGTCGAAGCGCCCGGCCTTTTCTGTTGAGAGCCCCCTGACCGGGCGATACTGTCCGCCCCATGCCTTTTGAACCTGTGCAATCTGAAAAGCTGTCTTCTGCCGTCGTTCGGCAGATCGAACTCCTGATCCTCCGTGGCGTCCTGCGCGCAGGTGAAAGGCTGCCGTCTGAACGCGAGCTGAGCGAGAGAATGGCTGTCTCGCGCCCATCCCTTCGTGAAGCCATTGCGGAGCTACAGGAAAGCGGATTGCTGGTCAGTCGCGCCAACAGTGGGATCTTCGTTGCCGACGCCTTGGGGTCTGCTTTCTCACCCGCTTTGACCCGACTAATGGGCGACCATGAAGAGGCTGTCCTCGACTACGTCTCGTTCCGTCGGGACATGGAAGGTCTGGCCGCTGAACGTGCCTGCCGTCATGGCTCGGACACAGACCTTGAAGTCGTGGCGAAAGTCTTTGCGCAGATGGAAACCGCGCACAGCAAACGGGATCCGGGCCCCGAAGCTGCCTTGGACGCGGAGTTCCACCTTGCCATCGTGGAAGCCAGCCACAACGTCGTCATGCTGCATATGATGCGTTCCATGTACGAATTGCTGCGCGAAGGGGTGATCTACAACCGTCAGGTGATGTTCCGGCAACGCGCAACACGATCGCTGCTTCTGGACCAGCACAGGGCCATCAACGATGCCATTCAGGCGCGCAATGGCGTGGCGGCACGAAAGGCCGTCGAAGATCACTTGGATTTCGTTCTACAGTCGCTGACCGATCAGGCGCGCGCAGACAAGAATGACGCAATCGCGCGACAGCGGCTGCAACATCTGACGTCCCGCTAACCCAGCGCAGACCACTCAAACACAAAAAAGCCCGGCACTTTGACCGGGCTTTCTCTTAGAACATCGAACGCAAATTAGTGGAGCTTGGCACCCACTGTTGCAATGGCGTCGTCGATCAACCGATCCGCCTTGGCATCGTTCATATCCTGCGCAATCACATCTGCGGCGGCAGCGACGGCCACGCGTGCAGCTTCGTCGCGCACCTGCTTGACGGCAGAGGCTTCGGCAGACGCGATCTGCTCTTCTGCGGCTTGCACGCGGCGCTCGATCTGGTTTCTCAGATCGGCCTTCGCAGCTTCGCCAGCAGCCACAGCACTTTCACGGGCCTGAGCAACGATGCGGTCCGCTTGATCCTGCACTTCACGCTGCTTGCGCTCGTAGCTGGCCAGAAGCGTCTGCGCCTCTTCACGCAGCGCGCGGGCTTCATCAAGCTCGGCCTGAATGCCTGCAGCGCGCTTGTCGAGAAGACCCGTGATCATGCCCGGCACCTTGAAATAAACAAGGATACCGATGAACAGAAGGAACGACACAGCGACGATGAAGTCGGTGTTCGACAGCTTGTAGAAGTCGGCCGAGAAGATGTTCTTCGATGCGGCGAAAGCCGGAGTAGCCAGCGCGGCGAAGAGAATGGGAAGACTATGCTTGATCATGATCTTACCCCTTCACCCGGCCGTCGACAGCACCGTCGATCTTGCCTTCATCGACTTCGACACCCAGCGCGGACACGACGGCACGGGCAGTGTCTTTCGCGACATCGCGAACCGCCTGCGTTGCGCCAGCTTGGATCTCGGCGATGCGTGCTTCGCTCTCGGAGGTCCGCTCAGAGATCTCGGCATCGGCCTTGGCCATGGCTTCGTCCACTTCGGCTTGAATTTCGGCCTTGGCTTCTTCAGCGATACGGCTGGCTTCGGCACGGGCATCAGCCAGCGCCTTGTCATAAGCAGCTTCGGCTTCTGCAGCCTGTGCCTTCAGCTCTTCCGCCGCGGCGATGTCATTGGTGATCGTCCCCTGTCGCTCGGCCAGAACCGAAGCGATGCGCGGCAGAGCAACGCGGCTCAGCACGTAGTAGATGATCACCAGCGTGACGATCAGCCAGAAAATCTGGTTCGGGAATGTCGAGAAGTCGAGTTGCGGCAATCCGACCGCGTGCTCGCTCGCTTTCCCTGCTGTTTCGGTTGCCATCAGGCTCTCCCGGAAACGGTGGTGACACCGGGCGGATTGTCCCGCCCGGCCGTAAGGATGTCAGTCGCGTCGCTTAGACTGCGAACATCAGCAGCAGAGCGACGAGGAATGCGAAGATCCCCAGTGCTTCTGCGAATGCGATGCCGATGAACAGCGTCGCGGTCTGGCCAGCAGCGGCCGAAGGGTTGCGCAGGGCGCCGGCAAGGAAGTTGCCTGCAACGTGGCCCACACCGATAGCGGCGGCGCCGGAACCGATGGCGGCCAGGCCGGCACCGATGAATTGACCCATGTTTGCGATATCGCCTTCCATGTCGTTTTCTCCTTACGGTTGGAAGTTCTTGAAAGTCTGGCGGGCTGCGTCAGTGCGACGGATGCAGAGCATCCTTCAGGTAGACGCAGGTCAGGATGGTGAAGACGTAGGCCTGGATGAAGGACACCAGAACCTCTAGTCCGTAGATCGCGGTCACAGCCAGCACCGAGAAAGGTGCAATGGCCGTCACGGCGGCGAAGCCGGCGAACACCTTGATGACGGCGTGGCCAGCCATCAGGTTGCCTGCAAGACGAATGGAGTGGCTGACCGGGCGCACGAAGTAGCTGATCAGTTCGATCACGGCCAGGATCGGACGAAGCGGCAGCGGAGCAGACGAGACCCAGAAAAGGCCAAGAAACTTTGCGCCGTGCAGAACGAAGCCGGTGATCGTAACGACAAAGAAGACGGCAAACGCCAAGACCGCCGTTACAGCGATGTGGCTGGTCGTCGTGAAGCTTGTCGGAATAAGGCCAAGGAAGTTGGCCGTCACAATGAACATGAACAGCGTCATGATGTACGGGAAGAATTTGACGGCATCCTTGCCAGCAACATCCTCAACCATCTTGTAGATAAAGCCGTAAGCAAGTTCGGCGATCGACTGCAGACGTCCCGGAACGACAGCGCGACCGCGCGTTCCGAAGACCAGAAGGCCGACAATCACGAGGATCGCAAGGAACATCCAAAGCGTCGCGTTCGTCGGCGTGTACCAGTTGACAGCGCCATCCCCGAAGAGAGGCTTGATCAGGAACTGGTCCATTGGGTGAAACTCAAGACCGCCGCCTTTTTCAGTTTCCGTCGCCACGTGTCTGTCCTTCGTCATCGCCCGCCGCATCGGCAAGCTGTTTCGCCTGTATTTCCTGAGCAGAGCGGATCATCGTCTTGACCCCGGCTACAAAGCCCAGAAGCGTGAACGCCACCATCAGGAACGGTTGTGTCCCGAACACGGCATCCAGCCCATATCCCATGCCGAACCCGATACCGAGGCCGGCGACCAGCTCGATCACCATGCGCCAGGCCAGTTGAGCCTGCGAATAGTGTTCCTCCATGTGGTCCTTTGGCGCATCAGCCGCACGCTTCGCGGCAAGTTTCGCCTCCAGCGCATCCAATCTGGCCCGGTGGTCGTCTTCGGGAGTGTTGGACATGGAGCCCCCATAAGGGTGTGGTCGGCGCGGACACTATGAATTGGGGCAGCAGAGGTCAAGCCGACTCACACTGCCCGCAGATTCGAAAAATTCTTAATATTTACAGTGCCCTGCAATATACCAACGCGTTGTGGAGATGCGACATATGCGACACCACGGCGAAACCTCAAATTCAACCATCTGGTTGAGAGTTGGCAGTCCCAAAGACTCTGCGGATGAGACGACCATCGATGAAAACCAGCCCGACGAAGATCGCGAGCATGCCCAGAATGTGCACGACCCCAACCTCTTCCCCCAGTATCCACGCACCAAGGAGCAAGGCAGAGATCGGGGCAATGAACGTCAGCGTAGAGGACGCTGTTGCACCGACCCGCCGCATGATGACCAGCGCGGCCAAGAAGAACCAACCGGTGAACACAGGCCCGATCAGCGCGAGGGATATCCAGCTGTCTTTGGTAAGCGCAGGTGGCAGACCTTCGACAAGCAAGACCAAAGGCAGCAACAAAACAGCCGCTGACGTCATCGCCACGGCGATCAGCGCGAAGATGTCCACTTCGCTGAGCTTGCGAATATAGTTCAACGCAACGGCGTAAGACACGGGCGCGATCAGGACGAGCAGGATGCCAATCGTCTGATTGCTCTCCGGCGCCGAAAGCCCCGGCAGGCTGAGAATGACAATTCCAGCAAGTCCACTTAGTACCCCTATGAATTTCAGAAGCGTCGCGCGCTCACCTCCCGGCCAGAACTGAGAGACGACAACAACGGCCAGTGGCGTCATGGCGTTGATGATCCCGGCCATGCCGCCCGTGATCCACTTTTGCCCCAACGGGAAAAGCGCGAACGGCAAGGCGAACATGAAAATTCCGAAAACGGCGGAGTGCACGACATGCATTCCGCTCATCTGGACGGGCCGCTGCAGAACGACAACCAAGACCCATACCGCCACCGCGCCAAGGGCGACGCGACCGAATGAAATGCCCAGAGGGCCAAGCTGTCGGAGCAGAATTTCGTTGATGAGGAACACCGCACCGAACGCGGCGCCCAGCGCCACGATATAGATCCAATCACGCGTCGACATGAGATCCCCTTCCGCGCGGGCAGGCTATCTCTTTGCGGCGGCTTGGAAAAGCAGTAGTTTCGCGCGTGTGGAAAGCTCACTCGACACCATATTCGCGGCGCTGGCAGATCCAACACGCCGCAAGATCCTGACCATGCTTCTGGAAGATGACATGGCCGTCACCGATGTGGCTGAGCCGTTTGAGATGTCGCTTGCGGCAATTTCCAAGCACCTGATCATTCTGACCAAGGCCGGACTGATCACGCAGGAAAAGCGCGGACGTGTGAAGTGGTGCAAGCTGGAGCCTGAGGCGCTTCGCGACGCCTCGGTCTGGATGCGGGCCTTTGGACAGCTTGAGTCCATCGACCTCGACAGTTTTGAAGCGTTCCTCGAACGCGAGTTGTCAGACGAGACCGAGGAAGCTCAGAATGATGCCAATGACGACGATCAGACCGATCAGATAGATAATGCGGCTCATGGGTAACTCTCCTTACTAGTCTTGGAGAGTTAACACTCCGCCCGCGAAATCGTTCCTCACCAGTTGCGGCCGTCTTCTTTCAGCATCTTCAGAAACGCCTGCACTTTGGTGGTTCTGTGCAGATCAACATGCGTGACGATCCAAAGCGGCGCTTTCCATTCGTCCAGAGGATCAAACAAACGTACCAGTTGAGGGAACCGTTCTGCTTCCCATTGCGAGACAAAGCCAATCCCGGCCCCGGAAAGAACGCCATCACGCACAACGCGGTAGTCCGTCGCCCTGAACACCATGCGTTCGGCCGGGACATGCGCCACCAGCCAGCGGTGGAATGGCGCGCGGCTATCCATATTGTCGAGACCGACAAAGGTGTGGTTGCCCAGATCCTCGAAGGATTGTGGTCTGCCATGCTCGGCAAGGTAGGCTTCCGTCGCATATAGACCCACGGGCTGCGACACGAACGGTTGGACGACGTTGTCCGGCTGATCCGGCGCCCTGCCCGCACGCAGCGCCACGTGGGCTTCCCCGTATTCAAGGCGCAGAACTTCGTCACCAGTCAGGTAACGGACGATGATATCGGGGTAGGTCGCCTGAAACTTGACCAATGTGGGCGTCAGCCTCGGAGAGACCGAGGTCAGCGACGTAACCACCAGTTCGCCCGAAACACCATCGCCCCGTCCCCTTATGCGGCCAACAAGCTGGGTAAACTGGTCATCAGTCGCCTGCGCAACCTGCAGCAAATCCTGCCCGGCTTCCGTTGAAGTGTATCCGCGCGCATGACGCTGGAAAAGTTTCACGCCAAGGCGCGCCTCCAAGGCATCGATGTGGCGGATGACCGTTGCATGGTGGACGCCCAAGGCGTCAGCAGCACCACTGACAGTGCCCATGCGCGCAACGTGGTAAGCGGTCCTGATTTCATCCCAAGTGCTAATTGACATTCGTCTCTCCTGCCTTCGCACTTATGTGCAAAATTTGGACAATTTATGACAACGGAAACATTTATTGCAAAAACGCACAGAAGCCGTTGGCTTTTTCAGAATGCCAACGCGCTTCGGTTACACCTAGGTAGGCTCCAGACAATTGCTAGGAGCAGATCAATGGCTAACGCCAAAACTCTCAATATTTTGCGCATCGACGCCTCTGCACGCCGCACAGGTTCGATCACGCGGGATCTCAACGACACGGTCGTTGCACACCTGAACAACACTTCGGACGTGACCGTGAAAGAGCGCGACCTTGCTGACGGCCCCCTGCCTCAGATCGACGAAGCTTGGATCGGCGCCAACTTCACGCCTGCCGACAACCGCACAGACGCCCAACGGGAAACCTTGGGCCTGTCTGACACGCTGGTCTCGGAACTCGAAGCCGCCGACATCGTCCTGATCGGCCTTCCGATCTACAACTTCGGCGTGCCTGCCGCCCTCAAGGCCTGGATCGACCTCGTCGCACGGGCAGGCCGCACCTTCCGCTATACTGCAAACGGCCCTGAGGGCCTGCTGGAAGGCAAGAAAGCCATCGTCACCGTGGCCTCTGGCGGCACCACTGCTGGCAGCGACATCGACTTTGCCACCGGATACATCCGCCATGTTCTGGCTTTCATCGGGATTGAAGACGTCGACGTCATTGCCGCCGATGGCTTGGGCGCGGGTGCCGAAGAAAAACTGAAGGCTGCGAACGACGATGTCGCGCGCCTGACAATCGCTGCGTGAAGCTGAAGGATACATTATGAAATACGCAATTCTGGCCATCAAGGTTCTGGTCACACTGGCGTTCGTCGCCGCAGGCGGTGCAAAACTGATTGGCGCCGAAATGATGGTCGCCACATTCGATGCCGTAGGGGTCGGCCAGTGGTTCCGCTATGTCACCGGTCTGATCGAAGTGGGCGCTGCCGTTCTTCTTTGGGTGCCGGGCCTGCAATTGATCGGCGCGGGCCTGCTGGTCGTGACGATGATCGGCGCTGTCATTGCACACCTTGCCATTCTCGGACCGTCGGCTGTCCCAGCGCTGATCCTTGGCGTACTGTCAGCCGTGATCGGCTGGTGGCACAAGAAACAAGCCGCAGCCTGATCGCCGAAACACGCGAACCGCTGATGCGCCCGACACCATGGGCGCATCGGCTTTTGCATGATCCGCCGAAGCGTCTCGGCCGTATCCTAGACCATCCGAAAGAACTGGGATTGGCATGCAGCCTCACGGACTGATCGACAAATTGCTTCGTGGCGGCCTATCGGTCGCTTTCCTCTATTATGGGCTGACCAAGCTTGGCGGGACGGAAGCGACCCGCGCTCTCTACGATGCGATCGGGTTCGGCCAGTTCCCCCGCTACATCACCGGCAGTGCCGAGACGCTGGGAGCCTTGGCGCTTTGGGTGCCGGGTCTGCAATCGTTTGGCGGCGCGATCTTGGCGCTGACAATGTGCGTGGCCATCTTTGCCATGACGGTTTTCGTGGGCGGACCTTGGTGGCACCTGGCATTGCTGCTGCTTTTGTCTTTGGCGGTCGTGCTGATCTGGCGACGGCAACTTCGGGGGCGCCTTCGTCGCGTCTGACCCCGCTGGGCTTGACTCCCTCCCCCTCTAAACCTTAAACGCCCCTCACGTTCCGGGAGTGTCAGACTTCCGGTCCCGACCCAAGTCGGGATCGCCCCCCATCAGCGCGTTGCGCCCGTGGGGGCGCTTGGCGTTTGAGCGATCGGTTCCCATGTATCCGGTCTTGGTGAATTGGCTGAAGGAGCCTTGGCATGTTTGAATCCCTGAGCGAACGCCTATCCGGTGTATTCGATCGGCTGACCAAACAAGGTGCTCTGTCGGAAGAGGACGTCAAAACCGCCCTCCGCGAAGTGCGCGTGGCGCTTCTGGAAGCCGACGTTTCGCTGCCGGTTGCACGTGACTTCGTCAAAGCTGTCCAAGCCAAGGCTACGGGCCAAGCCGTCACCCGTTCCATCACGCCGGGCCAGCAAGTCATCAAGATCGTCCATGACGAACTGATCAAGGTGCTGCAGGGCGAAGGCGACCCCGGTCAGCTCAAGATCGACAACCCGCCTGCACCGATCCTGATGGTTGGCTTGCAGGGTTCAGGTAAGACGACGACGACTGCGAAGTTGGCCAAGCGGATGAAAGACCGCGACGGCAAGCGGGTTCTCATGGCGTCGCTCGACACCAACCGCCCGGCCGCAATGGAACAGCTTGCGATCCTTGGTCAGCAGATCGGTGTCGATACTCTGCCAATCGTACCGGGCGAGGATCCCGTTGCCATCGCCAAGCGCGCCAAGACACAGGCCGGTCTTGGTGGATACGATGTCTACATGCTCGACACGGCCGGGCGCCTGCACATTGATCAGGAACTGATCGCGCAGGCCGCCGCCGTACGTGACGTAGCGAACCCGCGCGAAACGCTTCTGGTGGTCGATGGTCTGACCGGACAGGACGCCGTGAACGTCGCGACCGAGTTTGACGACAAGATTGGCGTCTCGGGCGTCGTCCTGACCCGGATGGACGGTGATGGCCGTGGTGGCGCGGCCCTGTCCATGCGCGCCGTCACCGGCAAACCGATCCGCTTCGTTGGTCTTGGCGAAAAGATGGACGCCATCGAAACGTTCGAAGCACAGCGGATCGCAGGTCGGATTCTTGGCATGGGCGACATCGTCGCGCTGGTCGAGAAAGCGCAGGAAACGTTGGAGGCCGAACAGGCCGAACGCATGATGAAGCGGTTCCAGAAGGGTCAGTTCAACATGAACGACCTGAAGAACCAGCTTGAACAGATGCAGAAGATGGGCGGCATGGAAGGCCTGATGGGCATGATGCCCGGCATGGGCAAGATGAAGGCCAAGATGGACGAGGCAGGCCTCGATGACAGCATCCTGCGCCGCCAGATCGCCCTTATCAACTCCATGACCAAACGCGAACGCGCCAACCCCGGCGTTCTGCAAGCCAGCCGGAAAAAGCGCATCGCCGCCGGTGCCGGCCTTGAAGTCAGCGAGTTGAACAAGCTTCTGAAACAGCACCGCCAGATGTCCGACATGATGAAGAAGGTCGGCAAGATGGGCAAAAAAGGCATGATGCGTCAGCTGGGCGGCATGTTCGGCGGCAAAGGCGGCATGCCCGGGATGGGTGGCGGCATGCCCAGTCAGGCTGAAATCGAAGCGGCGCAGAAACAACTCGGCGCAGGCGGTGGCCTGCCCGGCCTTGGTGGTGGCGCCCTGCCGCCGGGCCTCAGCGGGTTCGGAAAGAAGAAGTGACCGCATACCTCGCCGATACCCCGGTCCTGACGACCGAGCGTCTGACCTTGCGCGCGCCCAAACTGGAGGACTATCCGGCCTGGGAAGCGTTCTTCACGTCGGATCGTGCGCAGTTTGTCGGCGGTCCTGTTGATGCCGCTCAGGCGTGGCGGTCCTATGGGCACCTCGTCGGCATGTGGGCGTTGAAAGGCTGTGGCTCTTTCGTCTTTGAGCGGACCGAAGACGGCGTCGTTCTGGGGTCCACCGGGCCGTGGGTTCCGAACTACTACCCGGAAAAGGAAATCGGCTGGACGGTTTGGCGCCCTGAGGCCGAAGGCCATGGCTATGCGTTTGAGGCGGCTTCTGCCGCGCGCGACTACGCCTTCCAAACCCTCGGGTGGGACACTGCCGTCAGTTATATCGACCACGGCAACGACCGCTCTGTCGCCTTGGCCAAAAGACTGGGCGCTTTCGAAGACGAAAACGCTGTGCAGCCACACCCCGAGAAACCCTGCCATGTCTATCGCCACCCCGCGAGGTCGGCATGAGCGTCAGTTTCAATATACCCGAGATCGAGACGGCGCGGCTTCGCCTGCGACTGCCGATGGCGTCAGACCTTGATGCCTATACCGCATTTCGGATGTCTGACCGTTCCAAAGGTGTCGGTGGTCCGTTCGATGCCGCCTCGGCCTTTCAAAGCCTCGCTGCGATCGTTGGCCAATGGCAGCTTCGCGGCTATGGCCGTTGGATGGTTGCCGACCGCGAGACGGACGCGCCACTTGGCATCGTCGGCATCTTCCACCCAACGGATTGGCCCGAGCCGGAAATCGGCTGGTCGGTCTTTGCCGACGCTGAAGGCAAGGGCATCGCGATGGAGGCCGCACTTGCCGCGCGAGACTATGCCTACAACACGCTTAGATGGAGGCGGATCGTCTCGCTCGTCCTCGAAGACAACCACCGCTCCATCGCGCTGGCCAAACGCATGGGCTGCGTTGCCGAAGACATCTTCGCGCATCCGACATTCGGCAATCTGCGTGTCTGGCGACACCTGTCGCCTGCCGAAATTTGCGCGACCACCGAACAGATGGAGACCCAGACATGACTGACGCCGTCACGCGCGCCGCCGACATTCTGGCCGGCCACCGCTCCAGCATCGACCGTCTGGATGCGATCCTCGTCTACACCCTTGCCGAACGGTTCGCGCATACGCAGGCCGTCGGACGACTGAAAGCCGAACACGACCTGCCGCCCAGCGACAAGTCGCGCGAGGCCAACCAGATCGAGCGTCTTGAAGAGCTCGCAAAAGAAGCGGATCTCGATCCCGAATTCGCCAAGAAATTCCTGGCCTTCATCATCCAGGAAGTCATTCAACACCACAAACAGCATCAGAAAACCTGAAGGAAAACAAACCCATGGCTATGAAAATTCGCCTCGCCCGTGGCGGCTCCAAGAAGCGCCCATTCTATTCGATCGTTGCTGCCGACAGCCGCATGCCGCGTGACGGTCGCTTCATCGAGAAGCTGGGCACCTACAACCCGCTCCTTCCGAAAGACAGCGAAGAGCGCGTCAAGATGAACATGGAGCGCATCGAATACTGGCTCGGCCAGGGCGCCCAGCCGACCGACCGCATCCAGCGCTTCCTCGAAGCCGCCGGCAAGCTGGACAAGAAAGAGCGTAACAACCCGAACAAGGCGAAGCCCGGCAAGAAAGCTGTTGAGCGCGCCGAGGATAAGGCCGCCAAAGCTGCTGAAGCCACGGAAGCCGAGGCCGAAGCAGAAGCACCTGCCGAAGAAGCAGCCGCCGAGTAATGGCAGCGCACTACCTCGGGATAGCGGAGAAGATCCACGTCGACCTCGTGGTCGACGAGGGTGTTGTCGTCTTGGGCCTCAAGGGCCCGAATGGCGTCAGAAAACTCCGCCCCGGGGATGGTGTTATCTACTATTCGCCCAAAACGGCGCCGGACGGCGAGGTTCTGAGAAGCTTCACCGCCGTCGGCACCGTGTCGGGTGACATGGAATACGAACGCGACTTTCCGTCGGGAACCAAGCTTTGGGTACGGGCGGTAGATTGGCACCCCGTCGTCGGCGATGTGTCGATCTACGACCTTCTGGAAGACCTCTCTTGGATCAAGAAACCCAAGAACTGGGGATTTTACATGCGTGGGGCACACCGTGCCATTCCGGAAGCCGACTTCAATCTGATTTCAAAGCGCTTGCGTGGAGATATGGCATGACAGACCGCGTCTGTGTGGGCGCCATCGGCGGCGCATTTGGCGTGCGTGGCGACGTTCGGCTCAAAAGCTTCTGCGCAGAACCCGAGGCAATTGCCGACTATGGCCCTCTTTCAGCAGAAGACGGCAGGACGTTCACCATCAGCCTGAAAGGCGCGATCAAGAACGGGCTGAGCGCACGCCTTTCCGGCGTGACCTCGAAAGAGGCGGCGGATGCCTTGAAAGGCACGCGCCTATACGCGCCACGCGATCGGCTGCCGGGCCTGCCCGACGACGAATACTACCACGCGGACCTTCTGAACCTCGAAGTCCGCGACACCGGCGGCACCCTTCTTGGACATGTCCGGTCGGTTCAGAACCACGGCGCCGGGGATCTTTTGGAAATCTTCGGGCCGGGGCTGAAGCAAACGGTCCTGTTGCCCTTCACACGGGCTGCTGTGCCCACGGTGGACCTGGCCGCGGGTCGGATCGTGGCGGACCCACCCGACGGCCTGTTTGACTGACCCATGTCCGAGCCCACGAAATCTCACGGACGATTGTCCATTCAGGCGTCGCTGAAGCCGCGTGACCTGATGGCTGAACGCGGCGCCGATCCGGGCGCTTGGACGGCCGAGGTCATCACGCTCTTTCCGGAAACCTTCCCCGGTATTCTTGGCGCATCACTGACCGGCAAAGCCCTCGACGAGGGCAAGTGGCGGCTGAAGACCGTCGATTTGCGCGTCTTCGGCGAAGGGCGCCACAGAAACGTGGACGACACCCCTGCCGGCGGCGGTGCCGGTATGGTGCTTCGAGCCGATGTCATGGCCAAGGCCATACGCCAGTGCGGCGCGGACCGGCGTGATCGTGCAAAATGGCCTTTGATCTATCTCTCCCCGCGCGGACGTCCCTTCGACCAATCCCGCGCCGCAGAACTCGCGCGCGGTGAAGGTGCAACGCTGATTTGCGGACGCTTCGAGGGCTTGGACGAACGGGTAATCGAAGCGTTCGACATCGAAGAAATCTCGCTTGGGGATTTCGTGCTCTCTGGCGGCGAAATCGCTGCGCAGGCCGTCTTGGATGCCACCGTCCGGCTGATCCCAGGCGTCCTTGGCAATGCCGCCTCGACCGTTGAGGAAAGCTTCTCGGAAGGCCTCTTGGAGCATCCGCAATACACGCGGCCCGCCGTCTGGGAAGGACGACCCATTCCGTCTGTTCTGACATCCGGCGATCATGGCGCAGTGGACCGCTGGCGCCGCGAGACGTCCGAGGCCTTGACGAGGACGCGCAGACCTGACCTCTGGAATCGCCTGAAGCCCAAGACATAAGGGGCTGTCTGCCCCTCTTCGCCTTCGGCGAATTCACCCCGAGGATACTTCTGGACCTGTGAATTTCCACGCGCATGTGCGGCTTCACAGGTCCCTAAGTATCCCGGGGGTGAGGCGACAGCGTCGCCGAGGGGGCTGGCCCCCTCATTTCCCGCACGACGCCCCTTGATCCGTTGGCCCCGTGGGGCTATACGCCCGCTGTCCGCAGGCAAAATGCCTTGCGGATCGCTTGTCTATTGGTCAGCCGCACTTCACGGCGACAAGGCCCGGACAGGCAGAGATCAAGGAACGCGAGACCTGAACTCTCCCGCAGGCCAGAAAGGCCTGACGAAGACCGGGAGCTCTGAGGCGGCACTCACCTCTCGGGATCAACCCGAGGCAGACAGATAAGGAGCGGGTCAGATGGATCTGATCGCACAACTCAATGCCGAGCAAGTGGCCGAGCTTGGCAAGGACATCCCGGACTTCAAAGCCGGTGATACCATCCGCGTCGGCTACAAAGTGACGGAAGGCACGCGCACGCGTGTTCAGAACTACGAAGGCGTTTGCATCAGCCGCAAGAACGGCGAAGGCATCGACGGCTCGTTCACCGTCCGCAAGATTTCCTTTGGCGAAGGCGTGGAGCGTGTGTTCCCGCTGCATTCGACCAACATCGACTCGATCACCGTTGTGCGTCGCGGTCGTGTGCGTCGCGCCAAGCTGTACTACCTGCGTTCGCGTCGCGGCAAATCGGCCCGTATCGCGGAAGACACCACCTACAAGCCCAAAGCTGGCGCTGGGGCATAAGGAGAGACGTCATGAAAAAGGACATTCATCCCGAATACCACGTCATCGACGTCAAGATGACGAACGGCGACGTCGTTCAGATGCGCTCGACCTGGGGCGCCGAAGGCGACCAGCTGGCGCTCGACATCGACCCCTCCGTGCACCCTGCATGGACCGGCGGCTCGTCCCGCCTGATGGACACCGGCGGCCGCGTGTCGAAGTTCAAGAAGAAATACGAAGGCCTGGGCTTCTAAGCCTGGCACCTTCTGGATTTGCAAAGCGCCGCCCCTCGGGGCGGCGTTTTTTTGCAAAGGCAGCCGGCTTGCGAATGCGCCGATTGGCACAAAGTCAGTGTAAGATGGTGGCTGCGTGGTCGTCGTCCGCTCCGAATTCAAGCGCTCCATTCTTTGCCCAAAAATAATCGGCCGTATCCCAGCAAGTATTATTTGCCTCATCGGATGGAGAGCTGAAATTTATCTCCGAAGTGAATGTAAGTTCCGAAGACAAGGATTTTGAAGAAATCTAACAGCCATTCGTCACTGAAACATTGGCCTCCAAAAACTTACGAACAGCCTCCGAAACAGGCATCCAATTCTTTGGGCTGGGTTCGCGCATCGTAATACGAACTCTGGCTTCAAGATCGGCAATAGAATGGTAAATTGTCATACCATAACACACACCAGGCAGATCTGGCCTACAACGCACACGTACATTGTCATTCGAGCCCGGATTGGAGTGAAATACCTGCATATTTACCGGGCCAATATTACAAGAGCCGCGGCCATCAACTTGTCTTTTGAACCCCGCTATATCATCTTTGAATTCACATTCGGCGAAGTGGGCCCCTGGAGAAAAACGAGCCCTAGTCCCTATGGATGGAATGCTTAGCGAAATTTCGC